>QFBU01000129.1 GCA_003265975.1 Candidatus Marinamargulisbacteria bacterium SCGC AAA071-K20 | reverse complement strand
AGGCTTGAAAGAAGAATTGGTGACATTTTTTACGACAAATGGTCGGTCAAACAAATTGGACGTCACACTCTAGCTATTATGTTTGATATGTATACCTCAGAGTCTCAAGGTGCAAATCGAGTAAACTTTGCGGCTGAGGGAACCAGACATGTTATTAACAATTTATTTAGTCTTTTTGTCAATGCACGTGGTGGTATATTAACAAACTGGCATTCAAAACGAGGTGCAACTGGCGAACTTACAGTACCTCTTTTCGACTTAAGCCCACATAAAGAATTAATTAAAGACATGCTAATACTTTCTGAACGTTCAAAAGACGATGAGGACTTAGCGAGAAAACTAAATCAAACCATGCTTGAATTTGCTACCTATGCTGACTTAGTAACAGGGCAAGACACCAGAGCAAACCTTGTGGCTGCAATATTTCAAGCGTATGAAGAAGAACCGGTACAAGGTATCCATGGTAAACCTACCTATGACCCATCAAAACCTAGTTATAAACCCCTAATGCTTTTAGAAATTAAAGGGGCCCAGTTAGTTATCAAACTAAACGGTCCGTGGGCATCTGCAAGAACAGCGGTTGGTCGAACCGTTAACAAATTTGGAATGGTAAAAATTTCTAGAGACAAAATGGACGTTCCAATAGAAGGCGACCCCACAGGAAAAGTTCAGCAATTAGACCGAAAAACAGCGATGGGCGTTTTATTTGCGGGCTTTGAATTTTTTCTTTCAGAATCAATGAAATAGGTATAAAAAAGGGGAGTGTCACTGTGATTACCTAGCCAAAGACTCCGATGGAAACGTAGCTAAAGAACACCTTTAAATGTTCGGATATTCATAAACCCTAGCCAGCCAATTTTAGAGATGCATTAGCCACTATCTTTTCCTATTTCCTTGTTCACCGACTCCAATTCACTTGAATATTTAGCCTCGCAGCTCTCTACTAATGCTTCAAACTGATTATATATAGCCACTATTCCGTTATTTACTTTAACAAAGTTCTCAAACCCCTTGTCGTCTTTAAAATATATTCTAAATTGGTCAACTGTCTCAGCGCAAGATGCAATTAATATTTCTTCATATTTGTCTAAATCTTCATGAGATTCAGTCAATCCAACCGCAAATATATAAATATTTAGTTTTTCGATATCATATGTAAAGTAAATTAATAATCGATCATGAATGTCTTGTAATTCACGAGTTATTGTAAGTACGCGAGCATATACATCCTCAACCCCGCCATTTTCTTCAACAAACTTTGAAACTTTATCAGAATTTCCATTAAAAAAACCTTTTAATTCCTCGTATATAATATAATGGGTAAAAACAAAGATCTTGATCGTTGGCGGAGCGCTATTCGCGCTCCTTTTGAGGGTGTTTTTTCTAAGTTCGAAAAGCGAGCCCGTTATAAATCACAAGCTAAATTTGCCCTTGCATGAACTAACTCGCTGACTGTGTCTGTCTTACCGTTACCAGCTGCTTCTAATAATCTCTTATTTTTTACTTCTTGGTGAGTTCACTCAGGGCTGCTATTTTTGATGCTCCTGCTACTGGTCTTGCTCCTACTGAATTTTAGGTAAAAAGACACGACCCCCTTCGACTTTAACGCTTTGGGGGCAGCGAAACCTGTTGTTTTCATGTTTCTTTTTAAAGACTGGAAAATGCTTTAATCGCTGCTTGGGATTAAAACGATGTAAAGAGGCTCATCGGGGACATCATGTTCACTTAACATTTTTTCTTGATCTATAAACTCTGATATATTATATTTTTTACCTCCATGCAAACATTTAAGGCGTGTTTCTAAGGTATCACTTTCATCAGATGTGATATTGCCTTTATTTAAATAAAGAAAAACATCACTAATTTTTTCAAATAAACTTTTTCCTTTGAGATCCTTATCAAAACTAACTACAATAAGAGTTTTTTTTATATTTTTAGTTAAAAACTCAACAAACAACCTATTATTAGTATCTTGTTTAAGTTGGGCTTGACCCTGTTGGCTCTGATTATGAAAAACGGAGTTGTCTTCATCACCCAAAATAGTATTTTTATCACTCGGTAAACGAAAATAAATAAATTTCTTTGGTGGTTCTATAGGTCTTTTCATTCCGAACAATTTTTGGTGATCATTCCAACCCTTAACACTAAGGTAGTGATCCGAAGAGACTTTCTCACTGCCTAACATAATCCCCTGTACCCGTGTTTTAATTTGAGATAATTCAACTTTACCTTCAAGATATTCATAAATATTACATAAAGCCCCTTCTGGTTGCTCATAGTGCCCACTAGTATTATTTATTCCCGTTAGTGCTCCATCTTCTATAGTTACTCCTCCAGCGAATAAAACTGGTCGAAAAGATGATAATGATGAATGATAAATACAATTGCCAAGTGAAATTTTTGACATATACATTTTTGTTTCTACTCTCTGTTTATCACGGTCAAATTTTTTGACTAATACCATATCATAATTACCATTAGAAGGTGTGTTCCTGTCTTCTCCACTTCCACAAAAAACGGTATTATCATTACCAAAGAAAACCTCTAGCTTCATTAATTCCGAATAACTCAACTCTTTTACAATTATGGGTTCAATGGTTTGTTTAAACTCGTCATCACTCATTTGAGTAATTTGTTCTTGAAATGCATCTAAAGCACTCTGTGTCGTTAATTTAGGATCAGTCTTATCATGCAAAAGTGTATCTAAACCTGGAACTTCGGCACTCCAGTCTCGTTCTAAAAGATAAAACTGCTTACACCCTCTAGTAAAGTGAAAGCAACTCCTCCCACCTAGTTCATAGGTGCCTTGGTTTTTAGAACGATAACAACTCATTGTTTCATTATTTAGTTCCATTAGATTTCTAGATAAAGAATCTAGTATTCCACCTTGACCTGTTGATCCGCCTTTGCCCTCAGCTTCTTTTCCTTCAGCTTCTTTCTCCTCTGTTAATCGTTGTATATCTCCTGTTTGAGAAGGTCCTTGTTTTAAAAGTTCCTTTACTGGGTATAAGCGTTCTTTAGCGGAATCAGTTTGATTTGCTATAGGTTTCTCTAGAGAGTTACGACTATCTCCTGCTCCTGCTCCTATATTCATAATAATTTCCTTTCTAGCACATCCACCTTCTGATGGATGTAGCGATTGTTTTATTTTTTAAATTTGTAGTGTGAAAAAAGACTAAAC
>QFBU01000128.1 GCA_003265975.1 Candidatus Marinamargulisbacteria bacterium SCGC AAA071-K20 | reverse complement strand
ATGTTTTAGATGCGACAGAGCCCTTTTTAGGGGGCCTTAAAAGTAATACCCTACGTTAAAAGAAGGATAATAATAAACAGTCTGAAAGGATGCATAAACCCCGTTTTGGTGTAGGTACTCTGTTCCAACACCAATATAAGGAATGATGCCATACCATGTCCCCACAGACCAAAATGGATTAAATTCATTGAGCTCAACAGGATAAAAGAACTTCTTTTTTGTGTAGCCAAGTAAGGCATTAACGCCAGTTACTTTTATAAGGTTATTGTTTTCATCAAAATGATTCCAGCCAAATAAAGGAGCAATAATTCCTGTAGAATATTTGCGCTCATGAAACTCTTTAGAAACTATAGTACTAGAAAAAAGTAATGTAATAACAACAGCTAAAATTACTTTTTTCATTATGAAGACTTATCCTTCAGTGTCAGTATTTTCTTTCGGAGTCTCTTTTGCTAATGGTGTTGTAGTTTCAGAAACATTCTTATTAGCTTCAGCCGCTTCCTCTTCTTCATCCGTTTTTATTACTCTGCTCATTGCAATGATAGAATCTTTATCGTCTGGTTTCATTATTCGTACTCCTTGAGAAGCACGTTTTTGAACAGAGATTTTTTCTACGCTTTGCTTACAAACAACTCCACCAGCTGTTACTAAAATAATTTCATCATCTTTTTTAGTAATTACAGCATCAGTTACGTTGTCTCCAGGCATTGTTTTTCTAAACTTCAGGCACATCACACCAATACCACCACGGTTTTGGTTTCTGAACTCATCAATTTTGATATTTTTACCATAACCATAATTTGTAATTACTAAGAGATGAAGTTTCGATTCGTCTCTGTCGATTACAGTTGAACATACTAATGAGTCTTTCGGTTTAATATTAATTCCTTTTACTCCACGAGACGCTCTTCCTAGAGGTCTAGCTTGCTCTTCTTCAAAACGAATTACCATTCCGGCAGATGTTACTAACAAAATATCTTTTTGTCCGTTTGTTTTATTAACCCACCTTAGAGTATCACCTTTGTCTAAGTTAATAGACGCAATAGGTCTGTTTTTAAAGTGAATAAATGCATCAAGTGCTGTCTTTTTTACAATTCCTTTTTCTGTGGTCATAAACAGATATTCATTAGAACAAAAGTTTGACACTTCAATTGCAGTGGTGAGTAGCTCCCCGTCTTCAAAGTTTAAGAAGTGAGAAATAGACACCCCTTTACTTTGTTTAGACGCTTCTGGAACTTGATAAATCTTAATTTTAAAGACACGTCCTCTAGTTGTGAAACATAGAAGATAGTCATGCGTATTTGCCACTATCATTTGTTCAATGACGTCTTCGTCTCTGGTAGACATACCAGCAACTCCACGACCGCCTCTATTTTGGCTTCTGAAAAGGTCTACAGACATACGTTTTACAAATCCGTTTTTAGAAATAAGAACGGCTACTTTAGTGTTTGGTATCAAGTCTTCAAGCGTTACTGAATCAACAGCGCCACCAATTTCTGAACGTCTCTCATCTCCATACTTGTCTCTGATTTCTAAGAGTTCGTCTTTAATGATGCTATATACTCTTATTTCTTTAGCAAGAATGTCTTTCAAGTCTGCAATTTTTTCTAGTAGCAGATTGTATTCATTTTCAATTTTGTCTCGCTCTAACCCAGTTAGACGTTGTAAACGCATCTCTAATATTGCGTTTGCTTGTCTTTCAGACAATTTAAATTCTTTTATCAAACTACCTCTTGCTGTTTCGGCGTCTTTTGAGGCTTTAATTAGCGCAATAATAGCGTCGATATTGTCTAGAGCAATTCTCAAACCTTCTAGAATATGAACGCGTTCTTCTGCTTTTTTGAGTTCAAACTTTGTTCGTCTTACAATCACTTCTTTTCTGTGATTAACAAAATGAGTAAGAATTTCTTTTAGACCTAGTGTCTTAGGAATACCATTAACAAGAGCGACCATGTTCATTCCAAATGATGATTGAAGTGCCGTATGTTTATAAAGTTGGTTTAGTACTACTTCTTTTGTAGCATCTCTCTTAAGTTCAATATAAATTCTCATTCCTTTTCTGTCAGACTCATCTCTTAAATCTGCAATTCCAGGAATTTTCTTCTCGTTTACTAATTCTGCAATTTTAATAACTAAATTGGCTTTATTAACTTGATAAGGAAGCTCATGAACGATAATCGCTAGTTTCCCTTTTTTACCTGAGTCTTCAAATGTAACTCTAGACCGAATAGGAACTGATCCACGTCCTGTAGCATAGGCTTGTTTAATACCTTCAGTTCCACAGATAATACCTGCTGTTGGAAAGTCTGGTCCTTTAATGTGCTCCATTAAACCTTCAACTTCAATATCTGGGTTATCAATCATTGCACAAAGTCCGTCAATAATTTCTGTGATGTTATGAGGAGGAATATTAGTTGCCATACCTACCGCAATTCCAGATGTTCCGTTTAATAAAAGTGCTGGTATTCTTGCTGGTAATACTTGAGGTTCTTGTAGAGATTCGTCAAAGTTATTTTTAAAATCAACAGTGTCTTTTTCAATATCTTCTAACATCAACATACTGATTTTAGCCATTTTAGCTTCGGTATATCTCATAGCCGCTGCGTTGTCACCATCAACCGAACCATAGTTTCCTTGGCCGTCGATTAATGGATATCTTAGTGAAAAGTCTTGCGCCATACGTACTAATGAGTCGTAAACAGCCGTGTCACCATGTGGATGGTAACGTCCAAGAACGTCTCCAACGATACGAGCACATTTTTTGTAAGGTCTGCTAGATGTATATCCAGCTTCGTACATTGAATATAAAATTCGTCTGTGAACTGGTTTTAAACCATCTCTTACATCGGGAAGAGCTCTTCCAACGATTACCGACATTGCATACTCGAGGTATGAATTCTTCATCTCGTCGTCAATTTTAATTGTATTTATATTTTGGTCTTTAAATAAATCTGCTTGTGTTTCCATCATTGTCTCCTATACGTCTATCCAACGAACATTTTTGGCATATTTCTCTATAAACGCTTTTCTTGGATCAACGTTACTTCCCATTAATATGGAGAAGATTTCATCTGCTACTTCACCATCTTCAAGTGTCACCTGAAGCATGGTTCGTTTTTCTGGATCCATTGTTGTTTCCCAAAGCTGATCAGGATTCATTTCACCTAAACCTTTATAACGTTGAATGCTTGATTTCTCTCTTCCCATATCTTCTAAATGGGCATTAAGTTCATCGTCATTAAACGCATATCGTTTTGTAGCACCTTTTTT
>QFBU01000127.1 GCA_003265975.1 Candidatus Marinamargulisbacteria bacterium SCGC AAA071-K20 | reverse complement strand
AGTTTAAAGACACGCCAGCTCATTCAACCACGTTTATCAAACGTCCTCAAGACTCTGATAGCGAAGAGCTAAATAAGCTCAGAGAGATCCGAAATAAAGGCCGGCTCGACTCAAACGTTTCAAGTAAAGTGACCACTCAGTAAGCTCAAATTTGTTTTTGAGTTAAGTGAGGGTATACTGAGTATAAGGGAGATCCCCTTAAAGGGTGGTTATTATGAAAGACAAACAATGGATAGTTTATTCGTTATTTATAATTTTTCTCCTAGCCGGACTTTATATGATGGGTTTTTTATTCGACAAACAAGAGCACACAAAGCGTCTAACTCTAGACGAAGTCATTCGCCAACAACTAGTTCACCAAAAATACCAACGAGACATCTCTAGTAAATAAAGGTGTCTAAGCGGGCAAACACAAAGACAGCTTATGTTCCAAATCAAAGGCATTTGCTACTTGCAAAAGCTTAGGCAAAAACGAAATGTAGTTACTAGCCCAACGCCTCAAAATCTCTAATTTTACCTGAGTAATATAAGGGATGTACTCGTCAGCATAAACCAATAAATTGATATTATTATGAGCCATCCATGTTTTCATTTCAGACAACTTCATGGGCTTGTCCCAACACAAATATGTCCAACCCTCATCGTCTAAATACTGCTTCAAGTCTTTTTGATTAGGCCCAATTAGCCCAATTGTACCAGACACTTTCAACCAATAATGGCGTTGTAAATTGGGGAGTTCGTCTGAAGGTATTTCGTCGGGGTCTACTTCTTTGTCTTTGCAATACTCAAGCATGGCTTTCTCAAATTGCTCTAGCGGAATAGTTTCTCTGCAATCAGGTTTTGAGCAATCAGTTGGGCTACATACGTCAATGCAATTATGACGTGACTTAATGATAGTATGGTCGGTTTTCCAAGGTCCCCAATGAAGTGAATTCTGAATTCGATTAACGTAATACACTATAACCGGACGCCCATGCCCAGACGCAATATGAACGGGCCCTGAGTCTGACCCAATTAAAAACTGACTATGCTTTATAAGGCTTTGTGTTTGAGATAAATTAAGACTATCCACAGCCACTTTTAAGCGTTTATTATTGATAGTTTTTGTAATGTTTTCAGCACTAGCCACGTTTTGTTTTCGTCCAAAAATCACAATATCTAAAGTGGTGTTTTTTAGAACTAAATTAATGATAGAAATAAAGTGGTGATCGGGTAAAATTCGCATGGGGTTACCGGCGTCTATATGAACGGAAACATAGCCTTTAGCTTTAATTGAAAGTTGATCAAGGACTACTTGGTTATGGTCTACGTTTGTGTGTAAATCAACTGGGTAGTCGGCCCCATTATGTATACCAAGGGGTTTAAGTAATGCCGCGTTGTAGTCTATTTTATGGAGGCAAAAGTCTTGATAATTTAAAGAAACAGTTTTGGTATATAGTAGCCAATTAGTGAGACTAAAGGCATGCCCGATCCTGTTTTTAATCCCGGACAAAAACCCAATCCAGGCGTATCGAGGATTTTCCCAAAGACCTATAAACAAATGTGCTTTTTGTTTTCGAATAGCCCACGCCAATTTAAACACTAATTTGTAGTCTGATTTTTCTAAAGAGTAGGGGAGTGGGTCTTCTATAAATCCGTCAATGTCAGGATGATTTTCAAGAAGCGGGATATAGTCTTTTCGGACCATGAAAATAATTTTGGATTTTGGGAACTGTTTTTTGATGGGTGCAATTAAAGCAGTCGTTACAACTGTATCGCCTAAAACATCGCCACGAGACAAAATAATAGTAGGGGTCTTGGGAAGTTTCATAAGAAAAAGTGTAGCAGATAAGGAGCCAGGATCCTAGGCTCCCCAGGGGGAGAGGTGTCCCTAATCTGAGTCTAGGAGCCTGGCACCTTATCCAGTATAATATCCAAATGAAAAAACGACTTTTCACATTCCTACTTATAACTACCGTGATATGTTGTTTTGTTGCAACTTACCACGTGTATGTTCCGGCAAGTAACAGTAAAACATCCACAATAGTAGACATCCCAAAAGGTAGTTCGGTAAGGTCAATTTCGTCATTACTTTACAAGTCAGGACTCACAAGAAACCCCTGGGCATTTTATTATTATGTGCGTTATAAAAAACAAGGACAGCTATTAAAAGCAGGTGCCTTTAAAATTCCACCCAACTTAAATTTAAATAAAACTTTAACGTTATTAATTACCCAAAACGGTGTCGCTAATTTAGTTCGTGTAGTTATTCCAGAAGGGTATTCAGTAAATGACATTGCCCACAGGCTAGAAAAATTAGGTTTAACCGACTACGAAGAATTTTCAAATTACGTCCATAAATCGGCCAAGAAAGACCTCATAAAAGACGTCCCCTTTTTAAACGATATCCCTGTAAAAACATTAGAGGGATATTTGTTCCCAGATACCTATTTCTTTGAGAAAAACATTACAAAAAAACGAATAGTAATAACGATGCTCAGAGAATTTGAAAGAAAAATACTTCCTCTCTGGGCAGCTCAGCCAAAAGTAGAAGGTAGTCCAAAGTCCAGGTTCAACATACACCAAGTTTCCACCATCGCGTCAATTATCGAAAAAGAGGCCAGACGAGTAGCAGAGATGCCAATAATTTCGTCAGTATTTTACAATCGCCTAAAAAAGAAAATGCTACTAGGTTCCGACCCAACGGTAGTATATGCCATGGGAAAACGGTACAAAGAAAGGGTATTATACAGAGACACCAGAGTTGATTCTCCCTACAACACCTACAAATACACGGGCTTCCCACCTTCTCCAATATCCTCGTTTGGAGTAGCAGCATTTAAAGCGTCACTAAATCCAGCCAAAACAAACCATTATTTTTTCTTCGCCAAAAAAGATGGAACGCACACGTTCACACCCACATACAAAGAACATTTAAGACTTCAAAGAAAAAGATAAATAGGTACCCTAGCCCTGGCACCAAACGGAAAGCAAAGGGCCAAAGGCCCAAGCGAAGCAAACTAAAATCAAAACCTGAGCAGTCGAGGCGTAGAAAAGCGTCAAGTTTGTTCTTTCTCGTGAAAGGAGCTTATTGAAAAATAAGTGACTGAAGCGAAAAGGGCAAAGGTGACGTTTTTATAGGTCGAGAGAAAGGTTGTCCTGGCCGGAGAGGCGTATATCTAGGACGTTAAGCCGAACATCCGAGTCTCCACGATTGCCAACCTTCTCACAAGTAAAAATAAGGTCAAATCCAGCATTAGGATTAGGTTCGCCTTTAAGGTCGCAAAACTTTTCCCAAAGCCCAAATCCAACTGCAGGAAACG
>QFBU01000126.1 GCA_003265975.1 Candidatus Marinamargulisbacteria bacterium SCGC AAA071-K20 | reverse complement strand
GCATATCAAAAAGAAACCAGGAAAAAGTATTAAAAAATAGGTGATAAAATATGTCTTATAAAAGAAAAACAAGAACAAGAAAATTAGTTAAAAGTACTAGTACACGATTAAGATTATCGATATTTAGAAGTAATAATAATTTATTTGCACAAATTATTGATGATGCAGTAGGAAACACAGTAGCTTCTGTTTCTACTTTAAAAAATAAATCAACAATTAATATTAAAGCAGCACAAGAAATTGGTAAGTCTTTAGCCATTGCGGCTTCTGAAAAATCAATTAAAGATGTTATATTTGATAGAGGTAAATTTCAGTATAAAGGTATTATTAAAGCGTTTGCAGATTCTGCAAGAGAAGCTGGCCTGAACTTTTAAAGGAGTAAAGATGGAAACTAATCGTAACAATCATAGAGCAAAAGTTGATGATGACAACACTGATATAGAGAAAGTTATCAGAATAGATCGAGTGAATAAGGTTGTTAAGGGTGGTAAACGTCTAGCCTTCAGAGCCGTTGTTGTTACTGGCGATCAAAAAGGAAAAGTAGGTTTTGGTTTAGGTAAATCAAAAGAAGTACCTATTGCAATCAAAAAAGCTATTGAAAGAGCTAATAAAAGTAGAAAAAAAATAAATATAATAGGTGGTACTATACCTCATCCTGTAATTGGTAAGTTCGGTTCATCAACAATTGTACTTCGTCCGGCTAGACCAGGAACTGGTGTAATTGCTGGAGGGGCAGTTAGGATTTTACTTGAAGCACTTGGAGTAAGAAACATAGTTGCAAAATCTATTGGATCTGGTAACGCAGTTAACGCTTTGCAAGCTACACTAAATGGATTATTATTTTGCAAAGATTTGGAACAAGAAGAAAAATCCAGAGGTAAAAAACTTCCGGTTTTTTTTCATAAAGATGAAACACCAATTTATAGACCTAAAAGAGATGAGAGAAGAGACTTTAAGCGAGATTTTAAAAACGCTAACAATAAGAATAGAAGGAATAACTATAAAACTGATGATGCAAAGTCTGGTAATAGAAATGGTCAATCTTCAACAACTGTTGATACTAAAGCTGCAGATAAGCCACAAAATACTAATAATACTACTAAGGTTGAAAACGTTAAAGTTACAACAGATAATAGTAAAAAGACTGTGATTATTGAAAATTCAAAAGAGAAAAGGTAAGAGGATATATAATGTCAGCAGAAATTAAACCAAATAAAAAAGCTATAAAAAAGACTAAAAGAAAAGGTCGAGGTAATGCATCTGGACTTGGAGGTGAATGTGGTAGAGGGCATAAAGGTCAAAAATCTAGATCTGGATTCAAAAGTAGACCTGGATTCGAAGGTGGTCAAATGCCATTATACCGTAGAATTCCTAAGAAAAGAGGGATTCAGCGTATAATCCGAACTGAGTTTCAAGCCATTAACCTTACAACACTTGAAAACTTCTTTTCTTCTGGTGAAACAGTTAATCCTGAAACTCTTTATGAAAAAGGATTGATAAAGAAACGAGAATCTTACAAAATACTTGCAAATGGGATGCTAACTAAAAAATTAGCTATATTGACTTTTAAAATTTCAAAAAGTGCAATTACAAAACTTGAGAAAAGTTCTTCAACATACGAATTAATTAATTAAATTAATGAATAGCTTATCTGTAATTTTTACGATACCTAGTTTACGCAGTAAAATATTTTATTCTATAATTGTTCTTGTTATCTACAGGTTAGGAAGTCATATCCCAATATCAGGAGTCGATCTTGAGGCGTTATCCTCACTTTTCAATCAAGGTGGTGTATTAGGTTTCTTTAACCTCTTTTCGGGTGGTGGACTAAGTCGTTTTTCTATATTTGCTCTTGGGATCCTTCCATTTATTAATGCATCAATTATTATGCAATTAATGACTATTATTTGGCCTAAGTTAAAAGAACTTGCTGAAGAGGGCGACTCCGGAAGAAAGCAATTAGCTCAATATACTAGATATTTATCAATAATTTTAGCATTTGTTCAAGCCTCGGTAATGACCATTGGATTTAAATCTTTTATTCTCCCCGGTACTTCTTTTAGTTTCTTTTTTTTCTATTCAGTTATAGGTTTAGTTGCCGGTGCTTCATTGGTGATGTGGCTTGGCGAATTAATTACAGAAAACGGGCTTGGAAACGGTGCTTCTTTACTTATATTTGTTGGAATTATAGCGCAAATGCCGTTTTACATAAAAAATACATATGTCTTAGTACAGGGTGGCACTAGTATTATTGGAGTAATAATACTCGCCATTGTGTTTTTAGGGATCATTGTAAGCATAGTTTTTGTTCAAGAAGCTGAAAAGAAAATTCCAGTACAATATGCAAAAAGGGTTGTTGGTAGAAAAATGTACGGCGGTCAAAACACATATATCCCGTTAAGATTAATTCAGGGAGGGGTAATGCCAATTATTTTTGCATCAGCCGTTTTACAATTTCCATTAATGTTTGGTCAATACATTAGTATAGAACCTATTCAAAACTTTTTTAATTCTTACTACACATATGATGGCCTTATTTATAATCTTCTGTTTTGTCTCTTGATTTTCTTCTTTACTTATTTCTATACAGCTATAACTTTTAACCCTCAGGATCTTGCTGATAATATAAAAAAGCAAGGTGGTTTTATAATGGGTGTAAGACCTGGAAAGCCTACTGTTGATTTCCTTGAAAAAATTATTACTAAGTTGACCTTAGTTGGCGCTTTCTTTCTTTCATTCGTAGCCTTAGTGCCTGTCATTGCAGCAAATGTAACAAATGTAACAAGTTTTATGGGGCTTGGCGGAACAGCTCTTTTAATTATAGTTGGAGTTGCTATGGATGTTGTTAAACAAATTGAAGTTTTTATTATTTCTAAAAAGTATGAAGGTTTAATGGAGTGAGTTACTATCTCTCTTTTTTGGGCGCTCCTGGCTCAGGAAAAGGCACTCAGACTGAATATTTAAAAAAAGAATACAATATTGATGCTTTTGCAGCAGGTGATATTATTCGCTCTGAAGTAGACAAGCTCTCTGAAGTTGGAGTCTTAGCTAAAAACTATATTCTTAAGGGTGAGCTAGTTCCCGATCAAGTTGTAATAGATATGTTTCAATCACATATATTAAATGGTGGTTTTATTGAGAAAGGTTTCATTTCAGATGGGTATCCAAGAACTATTAAACAAGCTGAGTCATTTTCCGCCTTACTAAAGAATGGTAAGTATCCTATTAAAGTAATCTACTTAGATGTTAGTTCAGAGGCTTTAAAGAAAAGATTAATGCAGAGAGGCCGGATGGATGATACCCTTGAAAGTATTGAACGTAGATTCCAAATTTATAATGATCTTGTGAATAACTT
>QFBU01000125.1 GCA_003265975.1 Candidatus Marinamargulisbacteria bacterium SCGC AAA071-K20 | reverse complement strand
CTCAATTATTTGGTCTAAAGGAAGATCTGATCCTACTTTATAACGAATGTCTGCCATCTCTATTTTTCTATTAACTTGTCTTTAACTTCAATGTACCGGCTAGAGGCTTTATCAATAATTTCTTGAGGTAGATTTGGTGCGGGAGCTTGCTTGTTCCAATCGCTATTTTCTAAATGATCCCTGACTATTTGTTTGTCAAAACTGTCTGGCGAAATACCAGTTCTGTACGTGCTAGCATCCCAGAACCTAGAAGAATCAGGCGTAAAGCATTCATCTATTAGTATTACTTCTCCGTCTAAAAGTCCAAATTCAAATTTTGTATCAGCCAATATAATGCCTCTTTTAGAGGTATATTCTGTTACTTTGTTGTATAAGTCTAAACTGATTTTTGAAAGCTTTTCTGAAAGATCTTCGCCTACTAATTCCTTCATCCTTTTAAAAGATATATTCTCGTCATGCTCCCCCTCTTCTGCTTTGAATGCTGGGGTAAATAAAGGTGCTTCTAATTTGGCTGCTTGTTCCAATCCTTTTGGTAATTTAATATCACAAACAGTTCCTTTTTCTAAATATTCTTTCCACCCAGAACCTACAATATAGCCTCTAACAACACATTCAATAGGAATAAGTTCAGTTTTTTTAACGAGCATTGAACGCCCTTCTAATATGTCTCTGTATTGTTTAGCCTCTTCTGGAAACTCGTCTACATTTGAGGTAAGAAAATGATTTTTTACAATGTCTTTGGTATACGAAAACCAATATTTTGAAAGATCTGTAAGCACGCTAGCTTTATTAGGTATGCCTGTGGGTAAAATAAAATCAAATGCCGATATTCTGTCAGACGCTACTATAAGTAGCTTGTCTCCAAAGTCATATACTGACCGTACCTTTCCTTTTTTAAAAAGTTTTAGTTCTGGGCAATTGATCTGAGTAATTACAGGAATGGTCATTGGCATCTTTGTCTCCTTAGCTAGTGTTTAAAACGGGT
Organism: Candidatus Marinamargulisbacteria bacterium SCGC AAA071-K20; assembly: GCA_003265975.1. GTDB lineage: Bacteria > Margulisbacteria > Marinamargulisbacteria > AAA071-K20 > AAA071-K20. The sequence goes on along the minus strand of QFBU01000125.1, from coordinate 2,372 downwards.
TCAGTATACAATAATTTTATGCTTATCAACACCGTTTTGCAATCTCTTCAATCGTTTCATAACTCTAAACGAGGAATTCATCTCATCGACTATATTTTGCTGGGGTTTTCGGCTGCTGTGATTGCTGTGATTGCCATTACATTTTTAGCTAATAAATACGCTTAATATTATTTAATTAGCCCCGATATACACACATCATTCTCAAACCTTATCATTGTTACATCTTCTAATTTTTCTGAGCAATAGTGCTCATTAAACTGGAACGGACTGGTTACGTCGTTTTTTTTCCCATTTGACGGGGCAATAAAAATAACGGCTTTGTCAGCCTCTCCACTTTCAAGAAACGACTTATATATTTGAGGCCCACCTTCTACAAATATATTGTATAGACCTCTATTAAAACAGACTTTAAGTACAGATTTTATACTGAGTGTTTCGGACTCTATTATAGTGACATAGCTTGGAAATAAGTGCTTATCACCCTTCTTTTTCTTGGTAAATATCACTATTTCGGTATCTATATTTTCTGTAATTATTCTTGCATCAGTAGGAGTTCTAAGATGTGTGTCCAAAATTATCTTGATAGGGTTTTTATACCCTTCTTCTAGTAGGTTATATCTGATATTTAGCATGGGGTCATCGTCTAATACGGTTCCTATTCCTACGAGTATCGCGTCTGCTTCTCGTCGTAGTTTGTGAACCTGCCTTAATGATGACTTACTTGTGATGTACTTTGTAGTGTTATCGTTAATCGCTATTTTCCCGTCCAGACTTTGCGCCATCTTTAATGTTACAAAGGATTTATACTTAGTATGTCTTTTAAAAAAGACCTCGTTTAATGCAATGGCTTCTCGTTCACAACACCCAGATAAAACTTCAATACCAGCCGCTTCTAAGAGTTTATCTCCTTTTAGCTGAGCTACATTTGGGTTTGGATCTTTAACTGCATAAACTACTTTTTTGAATTTAGCGTTAATTATGGCTTGGTTACAGGGGGGCGTTTTACCATGATGTGTGCACGGCTCCAAAGTGACTAAGAGTGTAGCCCCTTTGCATTTATGCCCGGCATTTTTTATAGCTATAATTTCGGCGTGATCACTGCCCTCTTTTTGATGAATGCCTTCGCTAATAAGCTCATGCTTATTTATGATAGCTGCCGCAACTACAGGGTTTTTACCCGTACGACCTCTCATTAAACCCGCTTGTTCAATTAAAGAATTCATAATCTTGAGTTCAAATTGAGAAAACATTAGTCTTTGATGGTCTTACTAAACCCTTTTTCATCATTAAAAAATACTTCGAGGCGTCCACCATAGTCTAATTCTAGTTCAAGTGTTTTTGCCTCACCCGGTTGATGCAGGTCTGAATATATCTTCTCGTGCTTTTCGTTGTAATGAAAAAATATTTCTACTTCTTGGGATGCCCATTCGTCTAAAATGAAAAATGATAATTCTATAGACCTAAGATTATCTTTATTTTTGAATAAAGAATTTTTTATTGGACTAACTTTGAGCTCTATTGGAAAGCCTTTACTAATAATTATTTCAATTTCTTCTCCTGGTTCTAAAAACGTACTTGGTGTAGGGAATTGAGAAATCACTACACCTTCTAAATACTGTATTGAATATAAGTCTTTAATAATACGTACATTAAAATTGTTCTTTTCAAGTAAGTTTTGTACTTTAACTCGGCTCAAGCCTACTAAATCGGGAACTAAAGCAGGGCCAGTTCCTTTGGAAATAAACAGTCTAACCATTCGATTTTGTTTTACCATTCTACCGGCAGGTGGCTTCGTTTCGATGACTCGACCTTCTTCGTAACTAGCATGAATTCTAGCTCCAGAAATGATCGAATTAAGCTTTTTTTCTTCGAGAAGTTCATCGGCTTCGTATTTTGAAAGACCAATGACGTCTGGGACTTCTTGTTCTGGAATAGCTGTTAAATATGAAAAATAAAGACCATACAAGATTAAAAGAAATCCAAAACACCCTAAAAAAATATAAAGCTTTTTGAGTCGACTTTGTTTTTTCTTTTGATGTTCTTCTTCAATTTCATTTTCTAATTCATTCCTAAGTCTCTTTGACGCTGTATTTGATACTGGGTCAAAGTCTAACTTTCCTTTATACGTTTTAATTAGGTCTACAAAGTTCTGAAACCGACCGTTTGGATCGTGTTGTAAACATTGACCAACTACACCTATAAGACGATCGGGTAAACGACTATCTAGTTTTTTAAAGGGCTTGGCCTCTTTAGTAAGTTCTTTTTTAAGCGCCTCAATTTTCAAAACATACTGATAAGGCCATGATTTACTAAATAAGAAGTACATTAATACTCCAAAACTATAGATATCAGATACGTTTGTATAGCTTTGG
>QFBU01000124.1 GCA_003265975.1 Candidatus Marinamargulisbacteria bacterium SCGC AAA071-K20 | reverse complement strand
CATCAAAGCTTATCAGCTTCAGGTTCATCTGTAGCATCTGCTGCATTTGGTACTCAAACTGAATATGTAAGAATAGCAACACCTGCTGACATTCATATTTTATTTGGAACTGCACCTACAGCTTCAGCTACTGCTGGATCTGCAAGTATATTTGTACCTGCTGACCAACCTGAAATTTTTAAAGTTTCACCTGGTGAAAAAGTTGCTGTGATAGGTACTGCTGAAGTTTCTGATACTGAAATGTCTGGCTAATATGGCTAAACAAAAGTTCACTCATTTTGTTCCAAGAGCTAAACCACCTAAAAGACCTGGTAAGCATAAAAAATCTCAGAACAAATCAGAGAAAAGACAAAAAAGACAAACAAGATATAAAGGTCAAGGCAGATGAGAAAAGATATAATTTTAGACGGATTGCAAAAAACAACTTACATGAAAGATGACATGGAAGGCAAAATTGCAGTTAAAGAAGAAGTTAATATTGATTCACACATAAAACACAATAAAGAATTGTTGAACATGAATGATGGCTATTCTAAATCAAGAGATTTGAAAAGAGTAGCCAGTATTCCAACTATTGCTTTAAGTGTGTGGGCAAATGAGTATAATGGTGATAGTAATTGGTTTGCACTTCCACCAGAAGTTCAAAAAAAAATATTAAAACAAAAATTAAATAGCAGCGAATTTAGATATTTTAAAACTGCTGAAGGAAAATTATAATGGCATTAACAAATTATTCAGGTTTAAAAACATCAATCGCAAATTGGTTAAACAGATCAGATTTAACAACTGAAATTTCTGAGGATTTTATTGTTCTAGCAGAAAAAGATTTTAATTCTAAATTAAGAATTAGAAAAATGATAGATCAAACAACTTTAACTCTTAGTGGAGAAACAGCAACTTTACCATCTGATTTTTTACAAGTAAGAGATATATATATTTTAAATGGTGGAACTAAGTATGCTTTAACTTATATTACTCCTGCTCAAATGGATCAGATAAAAGGTGGATCAACTTCTGGCCAACCATCTTCATATACAATCTTAGGAGATGATATTAGATTTGCTCCAATTCCTGATAGTAATTACACTCTTTATTTAAATTACTATAAACAGTTTCCTGCTTTATCAGATACAAATACTACAAATTATATTCTAACAAATCATCCTGCTATTTATTTATATGGTGCTTTATATCATTCTGCTAATTTCTTAGGAGGAATTGATCCTCAAAGATTACAAGGGTGGCAACAAAACTATACTACAGCTTTAGAAAGACTTGAAAGAAATGATAGAGAAGATGCTTATGGTAATGCTCCATTACAACAACAATCAGATGTAACAGTAGCAGGTGCATTTAATGATAAGAATTATTATGCTACAAACAATAACGGTTAAGGAATATTAATGCAAATACCTTTTGGCGAATGGCTACCAGATCAACCAGCATATTTAAATCCTGGTGCAACGGTTGCTAACAATGTTTATTTTGCAGCATCATCTTATAAAAGATTTCCTTCATTAGTTCCTTACTCAACTAACAACATAGGTAAAGATAGTAGAGGTGCAGGATCTTTTAGAGATAATTCTAATACTGTATTTAACTTTGTTGCAACTAATACAGATTTATATGAATTAGATGGTGGAAGTTTTACTTCAAGAAAATCTAGTTTAACTGGAGATAATACAGATTATTGGACATTTACTCAATTCGGTAATTATGTCATAGCAAGTAATGGTGTAGATGTACCTCAATATTATTTAATGGGAACATCAACTAACTTTGCAGATTTATCTAGCATTGCAACATCAGGTACAGTTCCAAATTTTAAAGTATCAGGTGTGATTAGAGATTTTTTAGTTATAGGTAATATTCAAAATAATTCTAATAGAATACAATGGTCTGGTATTAATGATATTTCAACTTGGGAATTTGGATCTAAACAATCAGACTTTCAAGACCTTCCAGGTTCAGGTGGAGAAATTGTTCATATTACATCTGGAGAAATTTCTTATGTGTTTAGACAAAACCAAATAGTTCGTATGGACTATGTCGGTGGTGCAACAGTATTTAGACTTTCAGTTATCTCACCTAATAGAGGTGCAGTATATGGAAGAACAGTTTGTCAAGATAATCGTAGAGTATTCTTTTATGCTGATGATGGATTTTATGAATTAAATGGAGATCAAGTTAATGCTATTGGTGCAGAAAAAGTTAATAGATTTTTTGATACAGATTTAAACAAAGCTTTCTCAGATAGAATTGTATCTGCTGTTGATCCTTTTAATCAATTAGCTATGTGGTTATATCCTTCAGCTTCTAATACATCTAATACTACAGGTATTTGTGATAAAGTTATTATTTATAATTATGCTACTCAAAAATGGAGTACAGCAGATACTAATGCTAGTTCTATATTCTCACAATTCGTTGGTGCATATACTGTAGAATTAATGGATATTATATCAGAAAACTTAGATCAAATTAACATTGCATTAGATACTGACTTTTGGAATGGTGGTCAAAGATATTTAGGTGCTATAGATAATAATTATAAAGCTTCAATTTTCTCTGGAACTGAAAATATAGGAACTATAGAAACCAGAGAATTAGAGTTGTTTCCAAGCCATAGAAGTAGTATAACAAATGTTAGACCGATTGTGGATGCAACATCTACAGTAACTATTCAGAGCAAAGAACGATTAGCTGATACAGCTACTGAATCTGTTCCAGCTATAATGGTTGCAAGTGGAGATAATCCAGTAAGACAATCTGGTAGATATTTTAAAATTAAAGTTACTACTCCTGCTGGATCTGTATGGACTCATGCACAAGGAGTTGATTTAGTAGCTTCAAGAATAGGTTTGAGATGACGGAAAAAACTGATATAGATAACGTTAGATATAGTTTTGAAACACAAGAATTTTTTCAAAGACAAATTGAAGAAGCTATCAATACATTAATAAATGACAGAAACAAAGAAAGCGACAAAGCTTATTCTTGGTTCATAGGAGATTAAAATGGCAGGTATAAAAGATTATTCAACAACACAAGCAAATAACACTTCACTTAATGGTATAAGTACAGCAGAAGGAATGTTACCTTCTAACTTGAACAATGCCATTAGAGCCTTGATGAAGAATACTAGAGAATGGTTTAATGATTCTCAATGGGTTGAATATGGTGATGGTTCAGGTGCTTATGTATCAACTTATGTAAGTGGTACTTCTTTTAGAATTGATGGTGTTGATGTAACTTCAATTTATCATGCAGGAAGAAGAATTAAAATAACTGCTGCAACACCTGGTACAATTTATGGAACAATTAGTTCTTCAACTTTTTCTACAAACACTACAGTTAA
>QFBU01000123.1 GCA_003265975.1 Candidatus Marinamargulisbacteria bacterium SCGC AAA071-K20 | reverse complement strand
GTGAATTAATGATTGAAGATGGCTTTACCAATGTCGTAAATTTAGCGGGCGGGATACTCGCTTGGGCTCAAGAAATTGACCCATCTATGCCATCGTATTAATAATCTGTTATAATTGGACTATATTCAAAAGGAACAAGGGATACAACTATGATAGAACAAATTCATGATATTAAAGAGATTTCGTGTAAAGATCTTAAAATGAAAATGGATAGAGATGAAGTATTCGTACTTCTTGATGTTCGTGAGCCTGAAGAATTTGAAGTGTGTATGATTCCCGGATCTATTTTGATTCCCCTTAGTGAAATTGAAGATCATTTAGATGAGCTTGATAAAGAGGCCTCTTATATTTTACATTGTAAAATGGGTGGGCGTAGTAATAAAGCCGCTATGGTTATGAAAGAGTATGGTTTTGAGTCTGTTATTAGTCTTACTGGTGGGATCTATCAGTGGGCACAGGACATCGAAAAGGACATGCGACTCTACTAAATTTCGGTGATTTTTCCCGATTGTGGCATTTTAGAATAAATTGTGACCACTTATGTATATGAATACACTGCGTGCCCAAAATTTATTCTAGAAATACCACACTCGAAAAAAATCCCTCGAAATTTTTTACCCATTTATATTGAATATTCTTTGAACATGTTTAGGCGTTGGTTTGGTTTGATTTAGTTCGCTTTGCATTATGTTTTTTTTGGTTTTTTTTTAGATTACTTGCCATAATGAGTCTATGAAATATTTTTTTGTATCTGTAAAATTATTTATTACTTCATAGCCGGTTTGTTTGCTTAGTTTTATTATGTCTTTTTCTGTGAATTTGAATGAATACTCTAGATGTAATGGCTCGTGTGCTTCAAAATGGATTGTTTGGGTAAGTTCTTTTATGTAGATAAGTTGCTCTTCTTTTGATATTAAATGACTCTCCATAGCACCTAGTATTGGATTGTATACTCCATAATGATCAAACTTATTTGAGTCAAAGTTTCCGCCTAACTCTTTGTTGATTCTTTTTAGTAAATTTAAATTGAATTCTTTTGTTAAACCACCCGAATCGTTATAGGCTTGGTTTAAGGTTTTAATGTCTTTTTTTAAGTCATAGCCTATTAATACATGATCTTTTTTATTTAAGCTTTTATTTAAATTGTTCAAAAAAGCTTTGTTTTCTACTCTATTGAAATTTCCTATGTTTGATCCTAAAAATAATACTAACTTCTTGTTTTTTGATTTTTTATTTACAAAATTTAAACCCTCGTTGTATTCTCCAACTATTCCATGAATTGTTAAATTATCACGTGGCTTTATTGTTGTTTTTAATTGGGTCATTGCTTTTTCTGAAATGTCGATTGGATAATAATTTACCCTTATATCCTCTCTTAAAAACCCTTTAATTATTATCTTACTTTTATGCCCATCACCTGCGCCTAGCTCTATAATATCTATTTCTTTTTCTCCAATTATTGTCGGAAGTACTTGTTTAATATCGTTTAAAATTTCTGTTTCTACTCGAGTAGGGTAATAATCTATGTGTTCAGTTATCTTTTGAAAAAGTTCGCTTCCTTTTTTATCATAAAAATATTTTGCTGAAATCCTTTTAGGACTCGCTAGTAATCCAGTGTGTACGTCTGATGCAAATTTTTGGATTCCTACCCCTTCTTCTACTTTCTCGTTTTTATTTAAGGTAGAAATTTTCATTTTTTGTCCTTTGCTAATCTTATTCCAGAAAACATCCAGCGTTGATGTGCTTGGTAAAAATTTCTGTATGTATGACGGTAATGCCCTTTAGGCGAAACACTGCATCCACCCTTTAAAACGAATTGGTTACACATGAAGTTACCATTATATAATAACCCTTCAAACTTTTTAAAGCCTGGATATGCTGAGTAATGGCTCTTAGTCCACGTCCATACTTCTCCAGCTTTGTTTTTTTCACTATTACTTTCTAAGAATATTTCTGTTTCTTCTTCTGTTGGCAATCGTTGACCAGTCCAATTTGCATACGCGTCTGCTTCAAAGTAGCTTATGTGGGTCACAGCTTGATTTAGATCTAAGTCTTGTAGTCCAGAAAGTGTGTATTCTACCCATCTATGTCCTTCTTTAGTCCAATATAGTGGTTTTGATATGTCGTTATTGTTTAACCAATCCCATCCCTGACTTAACCATAATTCTGGCTTTGTATAGCCACCACTCTCAATGAAATTTAAATAGGCTTTATTTGTTACCGTATTCTCACAAATGCTAAAGCTGTGAATATATGTTTTGTGACGGGGGCCTTCGTTGTCGTATGAAAAACTGTTACCCGTATGACCTACTTCATAAATGCCTTCTTTAAACGGAATCCATGTCTCTTTTTCTTTTTTGTTTTTGCTGTGAGCCTCTAATTCATAGCTTGGTAAAAGAGGGTTGGCTCCCAATATGTATTTTATGTCCATTAACAGAAGTTCTTGATGCTGTTTCTCGTGGTGTAGACCTGTTTCTACTAGAATATGTATTTGTGAAAGTTCGTTCGAGTTGTTTAAAAAAGAAAGGAGTCGATTGTCTACATGATCTCTATATTTAAATATTTCTGATATGGTTGGTCTGGATAAGTATCCTCGGTCAGATTGTAACCAATGTTTTCCAGCGGCTTTGTAATATGAATTAAATAGTTCGCTGTATTGTGCATTGAATCGAGTATAGCTGGGTTCATATTTTACTAATATCATTTCTTCAAAAAACCATGTTGTATGGGCTAAATGCCACTTTGGAGGACTTACTTCTGAGGACGGTTGAACCGCAAAGTCTTCTATTTCTAATGGCTTACAAAGTGTTTCTGTGTGTTGTCTAACTTCCAAATATTGTTTAATTAACTCTTCTCTAGATATCAACGTTGTCTCTTTTGGAGCAACTTTTTGCTTCATAATTGTATCCATCATAGCTCTCACTTTTTAGTTTAATATCCCGTTAAAAAATAGATCCATATTTGACTTACACCATTGTTGTCTATACTCTTTGTCATTAAATAAATCGCACCCTGAAAAATCTTTTATCATGTCAGCATATTGTACTTGATTGAGTAGTCGGTCCATTAGAAACCCGCTTATCATTTCAACGTCTAATTTATTTCTTACGAACTCTTTTTCTTTTGCTTTTTTAATATACTTCACAAATTGTGCTTGATGGTTTGTAATTGTTTCCATTTTTTGTTGCTGCTTACAAGACACACTCAATAGCAAATGGTTTTCGATTAAGGCCTCAAGTGTTTCTTCGAAAAATAACGCCATTCTTGCTTGAAAACTTTCTTTTGAGTCTGGTTCTTTATCTAAAATTCTCATTGGAACTACAAACACACTGTCGTTAAATTTTTCTAAAATCGCCTTAA
>QFBU01000122.1 GCA_003265975.1 Candidatus Marinamargulisbacteria bacterium SCGC AAA071-K20 | reverse complement strand
CCCGGGGTTATGATTAACCGCCACCACACTAAAAACATAATAATCGTCACCTAATTTAATCACCTGTGCTTGACGTCTATAAATGGCCCCGTCGTAAATAACAGCTTGTGATTTGTCTAAAAGTTGAAACCGCGAATATTCGCCCCCAAATCGTTTTGTTTTGAGGTGAAAAGGCAAGGGGTCTAAGTCTAGTGGCTCACTAAACTCGCCTAATTTTTCGGTGACAATAAAATGTTCTATTTGAGAGCCAATGTCATTAAACCCCAAGTGTTCAACAACAGGCTGAGAAACCGGCTGAATTGTTTGAGCCACTAACTGAGCGTTAATAAACCACACACAAGCTATTAACGCCGCCACAGAACCAGACAATTTCACAGCACCTAAATTAAATGAGTTTACCTGTAGCCCGCCTAAAAACCTGTATACAAGTGACGATATTCCTGTAGAAAGAAACACCGCGACCACTATAGGAGGCATCGCCATATTGTGAAGAACAGCGCTTCCAAAAAAACCTACTACAATTGCTGTTAAAATAACCTTATTTTCCATTAAAATTATTGTAGCACCAATTTATCATGTTTCAGACTCGGTATTATGGGAATAACAGTAGTACAATGGAAACACTAGAAGAACTATTTAAATCACTCGTGTCTAAAATCACCTTAAAGGAACGAGCCAAAATATTTACAAAACTACTCATCGCGTTTGAAAACGAGTCAACTCGCCCTCCAATCGAGACACTATCTAAATTAGTAAATGAGAATTATAAAAGCAAAATCTTAGAGCTTCATTCTTATTTTTTATTACACTACTTACCAAGCACCGCAGTAATTCCTATAAAAGACCAAGACGCACTTTTCCAATATATGAACAGTTGTGACCAAGAACTTCGAGAAAAAGACAAAGAATTTTTAACTACCTTACTAACAAAAGAATTAAACTCAAATAACACTTTAAAGTCTGGATTCGTAAATACAATTTTAAGAGTAATGGTTAAATGTTCGGGTATATATGACAAATACTATTTCGAGAAGTTTTATGTCGAATTTCAAAGAAACCATGGATATTTCCCCGTAGAATTAGCCATGGTTTATACCAACGAAAAAAAAGGAATAGACCCTGAATCGGCGCTTCATCGTTTTTTACAATTAGGCGCTGTATTTTTAGATATTAAAACCTTAGTTAATTTATTAAATATAGTATGTGAAAGAGAAGACGAAAAATATTTCGACTTAGAATTATTATGGTTAAGTTATGATAAATATTTCAATGAAGCAGATACCCAAAACGAAGGACCTTTTCTTGCAACATGTTTTGATTTACTTGAAGAACTAAAGCTAAAAAGACCCGAAAAAATCACCTATACTATTTATAGTTTTGAAGACGAAGAAGTCACTAACTAAGTTTGTGCCAAATGAGACTTCACTAGAATAGTGTACGAATTATCTAACCCTGCAAAATTCTTAAATAATTTTTCATGTTGTTCTCCAACTAGTTTATATCCTGGTACTCCCGTATTTTTTTGTTGAATATCTAAATTTGGAGAATGAAATAGAAGTTCTCTAAATTCAGCCTGTAGTACTTTGTCATCGGGTGTAGCCGCTCTCTTATCTGCGTCTTCAAGCGACTCGAATTCCTTACAAACAGTCGTAATTGTATCTGTCAGTGATTCGTCATGTTTCGAATTAGCATCCATCCTTGTCATAAACATCTTAACCATTACATCAGCCATGCCGGTCCTGTCTTTTCCACTGGCACAATTAAATGCACTTTGACCATCTAATAAATTATTAGCAATTAGAACCAAAGTGGGTGCCATATAACTATTACCACTACTATCCGGGTCATCTATAAGAGCATCAATACGTCCCATTAAATTCGTTAAGGCCTCTTTACTTTTATTATCGTCAGGTAAACCAGTAATCCGAGCGTTCATATGAGCCGCTGCTTCAAGGTTCATGCCCTTCTGGTTAGAACGACCCATAGCCTCGCCTTCATTTACACCAAAATTAAATGTTTCTGTACTAACTGTAAGAGTAGCGCCCGCTGGTAATCCAACCCCAGGGTCTCCAGTAGTAATTTCTGCTAAAAGCTCCGCTTTCTCGGCATCTGACAATGACTCCATATCGTGAAGAGCTTCATACTGTTGCATAAGAAGCTTCTTTTCTCCGCCGCCCTTCAATCCTCTTGTTTCGTCTGGCGTTACTAAAGAAACCGATGTTAAATTAATATTTATTTTACCATCGTCTGGAACACCACTCTGTTCCAATTTTTGTAAAATTGCAGCACGAACCAAGTCTTTCGCTTTATGCTTATTAGACACTCTAGTAGCTAATTTACTCTTTACTTTATCTAAGCCCTCCTGTTTTCCACTATTAAGAGCTTTAACAAGTGAGGCTTTTACTTTAGGGTTAGAAATGGTGCTAACTTCTGCCCTCATTTCATCTATAGTCATTTTATCAACGGTTTTAGAACCATATGCTACTTTTGAAGGGTCCGCATGCTTAGTACCAACAACACCGTGCCTACTAGCTGTCAACGTTTGGCTACCTACTGTACATCTAGTTTCGTTTAAATTTCCTGCACTTTTAGTCCCATGTTTATGAGTTCCAGAAGTCGGCATTGAACCTCTACCAGTAAACTTTGAACAGCTGGCAGTAACTCCACCTGTTTCTGTTTGTGCAGTAGACACTCTTTTCTCAGTAGTAGGCGTAACCACATCATCAACAACAGTTCCGTCACCCATTGTATGTGTTCTGCTTATATGGTCAAATCCGCTCTCCATATTATGATTTTGAACATCTGCCAATAGGTCTTTAGCCATGTCTTCAAACGGTCTTGGGCGACCCAACTTGTTTTTGATGCTCACGCCATGAGTCTTACACGCCCCAAGAAACTTAACTTTAGCCTCTGGAGAAGAACTAGCAGCGCTTGCCAACTCAGTCGCAACACCTTTCGGATGCTTAGTTGTTTTTATGTTTCCTTTGCTACCATGATCAGCTTCCATTTTTTTCAAGGATGCTTTTTCGTCTGACGTCATACTTCTATCCAAACCAATCTTCTTTAAATGCCCAGACCGTTTTAACACACCCGCACCCTGAACAGGGCTAGCCAAAGTCTTAGCCAGACCAACCCATTTTGCACGAAACGACTTACTCTTCAATGCAACAGGACTGGATAATAACAACCCAACACCCCCTACAACTTCACCAATAATCCCACCTACCAAAAGAAGTGTAGCTCCACCACCCATTTTTGCGTATTTCTTTAATTTTCCTAATCTTTTCTTAAATAGACCTGGCTTTTTCTTTGTTTTTTCAGCTTTAGGAGGATCTTTAGGAACTGTAGAAAGATCAATACCCAGTT
>QFBU01000121.1 GCA_003265975.1 Candidatus Marinamargulisbacteria bacterium SCGC AAA071-K20 | reverse complement strand
ATCTTTTGTAGGCTATATGGCTAAGAAAAATGTTAAAAAGAAAACCAAAGGTCATTATCCAGCGCCTTTGGCAGCAATAAACTCAGTAATCTATGGCTTTTCAAAACCTATTGATAAGGGTTTAAGGAATGAAGCTAAAGAATTTTCGAAATTAGTTATTACTCCAATTTCTAAAAATTTGGTGCAGTTATTTTATAATCAAGAATCATTAAAAAAATACACAGGTGTTTCTGACGATACGATTAGACCTAAAGTTATTAAAAAAGCAGGTGTTATTGGGGCTGGTTTAATGGGCGCTGGTATTACCTGGGCCCTTAGTTATAAAGGGGTTGAAACGCGTCTTAAAGATGTTGAGAATAAGTTTTTAGTAAAAGGTCTTCAGCAAATAAATACTATTTATAAGCAGTTAGTAAAAATAAGACGTCTCACTCCAACTCAAGCCAATATTTTATTTCTTAAAAATGTGTCTACAACCTCTAATTTTTCAGGATTTCATGACAGAGACATTGTAATAGAAGCGATTGTTGAAGATATCGAGATTAAGAAAAAAGTATTTCAACAATTAGAAAGACAGGTACCTGACCATTGTATTTTGGCATCTAATACCTCGTCGCTTTCTATAAACGAAATGTCTACGGTTTTGACTCGGCCCGAAAATTTTATTGGGATGCATTTTTTTAGTCCTGTTAACCGAATGCCTTTAGTTGAAATTATAGTTGGAGATAAAACATCCCCTGAAACAATTGCTTCTGTGGTTCAGCTAAGTAAAGGCTTGAAGAAAACACCTGTAGTTGTAAAAGATTGTCCAGGGTTTTTAGTGAATAGAGTGTTATTGCCATATCTAAATGAAGCCGTTAAGTGTGTTCAAGATGGTGTGTCTGTTGAAAAAATTGATCAAATAGCTGTCAAGTTTGGTATGCCATTGGGGCCACTGTCTTTAGCTGATGAGGTTGGACTTGATGTCGGTTATAAAGTCGCAATGGTTCTTGAAGCTGGTTATGGCGAGCGTATGAAAACAGCTCAAGTGTTTCAAGATATTATAGGAGATAGTGACTGTAGAGGAAGAAAATCAAAAAAAGGGTTTTACATCTATAAATCAGGGAATAAAGAAGTTAATCGACCTCTTGTTGATCGTGCTGTGTCGTATTCATCGATGTCTAATCAAAAGTATTTAGACTCGGACGTTTTAGATAGAATGATACTCGTTATGGTTAATGAGTCGGTTAGATGTTTGGCTGAGGGAGTCGTTGAAAATCATTTACTTTTAGATATGGCAATGATTCTTGGTACTGGATTTCCACCTTTTAGAGGTGGAGTATTAAGATATGCTGATTCTCGAGGGATTAAAGAAATAGTGACTCGACTTAGAGAGTTAGCGTCGGTATATGGTGAACGATTTAAACCAGCTGATTTACTAATTCAATATGCTCAAGACGGTAAGTCGTTTTATAAATAAAAGGAGTTTAAGTAATGTTATTTGGATGTAGTTTGCTATGTAGTGTAGCTGTTCTTTTTTGTGTTTTTGGATTTGTAGGAGCCCCACTAATTTTGTGGTCAATTGTTTCATTAGGAACTTTATATTTAACTCAAGCACCTCTTACAACTATATATGTTGTAGGGGCAATTTTACTGCTTTTTAATCTTCCTATTTTAAGACGATATGTAATTAGTCTTCCTCTTATGAAAATTATGATTATGATTAAATTTTTACCAACTATTTCAAAAACTGAACAAATTGCTATTGAGGCAGGAACTGTATGGGTAGACAAAGAGTTGTTTTCTGGAAAACCAAACTATGACCGTATTTTAGGTGAAACATACTCACAACTTACTCAAGAAGAGCAGGCCTTTATTGATGGACCCTGTGAAGAACTTTGTAAATTAGTTAATGATTGGGAAGTATACAGAACTAGAGAAATTCCACAAAAAGCATGGGACTATATTAAAAAAGAAAAATTCTTTGGCATGATTATTCCTAAAGAATATGGCGGCCTTGGATTTTCTCCTATGGCTAATAGTGCTGTAGTTGCAAAGATGAGTTCTCGGTCGTCTGCACTTGGAATTACAGTGATGGTTCCAAATTCGTTAGGGCCTGCAGAACTGTTGGTTCATTATGGAACTAAAGAACAGAAAGATCATTATTTACCTCGACTTGCCATAGGGAAAGATATTCCTTGTTTTGCTTTAACCGAACCTGGTGCAGGATCCGATGCCGGTGCCATTCTGGCTAATGGTGTCGTTTTTAAAGACGAAAAAGGTGAGATTAGTATCAAGCTAAATTGGAAAAAAAGATATATAACTCTTGCTGCAATTTCTACAGTGTTAGGCTTGGCATTTAAGTTAAGAGATCCTGAAAATATTTTAGGTAAGGGTACCGATTTAGGGATAACCTGTGCGCTTGTTCCTACCGATGTTAAAGGTGTAGTTATTGGAAGACGGCATGATCCGTTAACGGTTACGTTTTACAATTGTCCTACTGAAGGTCACGACGTTATTATGCCAATTTCATCAGTAATTGGTGGGAAAGACGGAGTAGGACGTGGTTGGCAAATGCTTATGGAGAGTCTTGCTGCGGGACGTGGTATTTCTCTTCCAGCTAGTTGTACTGGGGGGGCTAAGTATTTAGCCCGAGTTACCAGTGCTTATTCAACGGTTAGAAAACAGTTTGGAATTTCTATTGGTAAGTTTGAAGGGATAGAAGAGCCGTTAGCAAGAATGGCTGGGTTTACTTATATTATGGAAGCGGCACGTTGTTATACTTGTGGCGGACTTTCAACTGGAGCAAAACCTGCAGTTGTAACTGCTATTGCTAAATATCATTTTACAGAAATGTTTAGAACTATTGTTAACGATGCAATGGACATAATGGGTGGAGCTGCTATTTCTTTGGGCCCAAAAAATCTTGTGGCCAATGCTTATTTTGCTAATCCAATTTGTATTACTGTGGAAGGTGCAAATATTCTAACAAGAACCTTATTGATATTTGGACAAGGCGCTATAAGATGTCATCCGTATTCGTTAGACGAAATTTATGCAATTGGGTCGGAAGACTTACCTAAATTTGACCGATCCTTTTTTGGACATATCGGGCACGTTGTAAGAAACGGTTTTAGGTTTGTTTTTCTTACACTCACTAGAGGACATTTAAGTGTATCAAAACGTTCGTTTGGACCTATGCGTTCTTATTATCGTAAGCTTTCTTGGGCATCGGCTCAATTTGCATTTTTTGCTGACCTTGCCATGATGATGTTGGGCGGGACTTTAAAAAGAAAAGAAAAATTAACCGGTAGATTTGGAGATGTTTTTTCTTGGATGTATTTAGCTATTGCTGTTCTTAAACGGTATGACGTTGAAAAACGTAAAGAAGACCTTCCGTTTGTTCATTGGAGTTTACAGTATTCGTTTGCGCAAATGCAAAAAGCATTTGAAGGAATATTTTCAAATATGGGGTTTTTATTTAAACCGGTATTGTGGTTGTTAAGAGCTAATCCAATTGGAAGTATGC
>QFBU01000120.1 GCA_003265975.1 Candidatus Marinamargulisbacteria bacterium SCGC AAA071-K20 | reverse complement strand
TCCAAACCATTTGCCAGCAACCTTTTAAAAAAAACCTTAATATTCATAGCCGAAATAAGATCTAAATACTTAGACAGAAACAATCGCTCAGGGCTATAGTCAGGTGCATATTTTATAAGATCTGGGGCTGTTATGAAACGACGTCGATAAGAATTTAACAGTGGTGGGCCTGATTGATCTACGCTAAATGTCCAAGGTTCTAGTCCGATAATAATAAGTTTTGGAGGTGCGTTAAGGTCGTAAATAGTGAAATTAACCCAGCTCCAAATCTCCTCCATTCGTCCCCAAAAAGTACCCAAATTAAATGTTTTTAAATTAAAAAGTGATTGTATTTGTTCTGGTTGGAAAGGCATCATATCGGAGGATCCTAAAAGATAAGCTTCAGGCAACTCTTCTTTTTTGAGTGTTTTGAGATAGTTACACTTTCCTAATCGGTCGTTATATCCTACAAAATTTCCAATTTCTCCAAAGTATCCCCAAGGATTACTCCAGTAGGAAAAGAACATAATAGCCAGGCTAAATATTAGAACAGAAATACTTACATTTATGAGAAATAGGCGGGCCTTTTTGGGATGTATTTCTTCAATCTCAACAATTGGTTCTTTGCTGGATGAAATATCTATGTTTTTTTTAGGTTTCATGAGCTTTGATTTAATTCTAGCAATTCACGAAGTTTTTTAGAAGCGACACCTTTATAACTATATCACCTTAAAAAAGTGAAGGTCGAGTCAAGTTTCCCAGATTTCAATCCAAATTTCCTGTTAAAAATCTCAATAGGTAAAGCATCCTATTTAATTAGGAGAGTTTAATTTAGGTTGCGTCAATGTCTTAATTCTTTTAACTTAAATTACAATCCCTTGAAACAAATTCTTTAGCTCAGGAACTACCCTAACATTTGAAAGATTCTGTCTCGCGTAGTTAAAACACTTTACTATGTCACTATCTGGGCTGGTGTGTTTGGACGTATATTTCATTTGTGGTTGAACTATAAACGGAATGTCTATACTGATCGAACTTATTAACTGTGTCATTCTTGTTACTTCTTCTCTATCTAGAGTTTGGAATGGATACACCACCGCGCTTTGTCCCACAAACTGGGCAACACTTATAGACTCTAAAAAGGCCTCGTCAAAGCCTGGGTGGTAAACTAATTCTACAAAATCAATTTGCTCAACTATCTCCAAAAGGTGATTAGGTAAACTCCCATTTGTTTTGATGAGTATAGGGTCTTTTTTTGGTTTTAATAGGGCCTTTAAACTGTCTATTTGTAATAGAGGCTCTCCCCCCTGAAATGATACTGCCTGTAGTAATTTTTTATTACATTTTTTAATGGCGTCTTTATATACAACTTTAGTTAGGTCCGTTGGGTCTTTGATGTCTTGGCTTGCATTTGCATTGTCAAAGGCACAGTCCACTATCAACTGTGGATGTCCACTAAATAACCCCGAGGTTTGGAACTTATACTCTATGGAATTAATTTTCATGTTTTAGTTCTTCTTTCGCTATTGCCATTAATTTTTCTGAAGTATTGTCTTCAGGGTTGTCTAAAATATGTGCTAAAAGTTCTCTTTGAATTTTACCTAAATTTACACCCGCATACCCTAAACTCATTAAGTCTTGGGAGGATATCTCTAATTCTTTTACTGTCGCAAAGGCTTTTCGTTCGTCTAAGTTTGCTTCTATTAATAGCTGTATATATCGACTTCTTTTTCGTCCAAAACGTAGGGTTTTACAAAAGGCTTTGTAGTCGCATTGTTGTAGTAGCATTGGCCACCGTAAATGTTTTTCTGTGGAGTCGCAGTTATTTATTTCTTTACCCGTTACCTTCGGAAACTCGCTAGACAGTCGCTTTAACACTCCAAAGTTTCTTAACATAGTTAATGCGCAAGACGGCCTCTCACTCATTATTAACTTGTCTAGTTCTAGCTGTACTCTTTCTATGGCGGGGATAGTAAATGTGGAGGCTATTTCTTTTATGGCCTCTTTTGTATCAAAGTCTAAATAGAACTCTAGTTGGGCTGAAAAACGAAAGGCTCTAAAAATTCTTAATGTGTCTTCTGTAAATCTTTCTTTGGGCGCGCCTATGCATCTTATAACTCCCTCACTTAAGTCTTGAAGTCCCTCATGATTGTCTATAAATTGTTTTGTAAGAGGATTATAGGCTAGAGCGTTTATGGTAAAGTCTCGTCGTTCTAGGTCTTTTTTGATATCTGTTTCATAGACAATTTCACTTGGATGTCTGGAGTCACTATACCCCGCTTCGCTTCTATAAGTAGTTACTTCGTAGCTTTTTACTTGGTCTTTTTTGATGATCACTGTAATGGTTCCAAACTGTTTTCCGGTTGGTACTGTGTTCTCGAAAATAGCTTCAATGTCTTCTGGTTTCGCGTTTGTTGTGATGTCTATGTCCGAAATTTCTCTTCCCAAAATGGCGTTTCTGGTGGCGCCTCCAACTATGAATGCCTCAAACCCAGCATCTTGTAGTGGCATAAATATGGCTGAGCAAACTTCTTTAAATATGCCTGAACTTATCATAAGTTAATACACCTTAAACAACGCATGGGTTGTGTCTTCGTATACTTTTTTAAATACCTGAGAATAAAACTCAATGTGTTTTGGAATTACTTTTCTGTAGAGTGGCAATTTATGATAAATAATAAACTTAACGTTTGACTTAGTAAGCTCTTCTTTTAACTTTGGTAACGGAACCTTTACACCTGCATTCCAAGTTTTAAGTGAAATTCTGTGATGCAACGATTTTTTCATCTCTCTTGAAATATAACCTGATACCATAGGCTTTTCGTGGTGGGTTTGATGAATCATATATAGATGTGGCAGTACTGGTAAATTGTAAATTCCATAGTCGTTGCTTTGCGGTAGAATTTTGTACACTGGATAGTTTGTATACACTCTTGTACTTGGAATAGACGTTGGATAATAGTCTAAAAATAATAGTATATAAACAAAAACAGCTACTGTAATACCTATAATTTTGGATGTTTTTTTATTTAGTTTTTCTAAACATATTTTCAGGCCAAAACCTGCGAGTATCCCCCAAAATAAATATGCTAAAATAAACCATCGTCCCGCCACTCTTGCTTGTGAAAAAAATGGGGCTATTTCTAATAGTTTGGTTGGCATTAATATATTTGTTTGAAACCCTGCAATGGCCAGTTTAGGGCCTAGGGCGATGGTTAAGAAAAATAGAAAGGCTAGCCAGTATTTTTTGCTTTGTTTTTTTAGGTGTAGCGTTGCAATTAATACCAATGGCATCGATACATATCCTAAATAAAATATTCCTTCCCCTAAATTTGAATATACTTGAGTAAATCGTTGCGCATAAAAGGCTCTTGCTCCAAACCAGTTACTTAAAAAATGTTCTGGAAACACCATAAAGAAATGGCTTATGTCTAAAGGATAATAAATGCCAGAATGAGTTAAGTTATACTTTATAGATTCTTTCATCATAATAAAAATTAAAGGGAGTAATGGAAGAAGTCCTAACGCTACCACTTGGCTT
>QFBU01000012.1 GCA_003265975.1 Candidatus Marinamargulisbacteria bacterium SCGC AAA071-K20 | reverse complement strand
ATTTGAGAAAAAAGATGAGTTATTAAAAAGGGTTAATAAATGAGTATATGGATTATATGGAGCTGCACGATACTAAAAGCAATTGTTCTGATGCCCCATCCATATTAACTAGAAGAAAACGACTTGGAAGAATATTACTACAGACTAAGAATCCCCCGAAGGTAATGAAATTCCTTCAAAAACCAAAAGCCGAATTTTTGCAGTGTGCTGCTTGATGACTTATAGCATTTGTTTTTTACAAAATTATAGAAAGGGCCATTTTCTTTGATCTTTGGAAATATAAATTTTGAAATGGGGTTTAACCCTAAGAAGTACTTTAACTCTGGGTGTTTTTTTAAGAATATTTTTGCAGACTCACCTTTTTTTACATTACGCTCAATTTCTTCGTCTTTAGTAATGACATGATAATGATAGTTCATAGCGTTTTTAAGAAAAAACAAGGGGACTTTCTTTTTAGAGAGTCGATACCCAAGCTCTAGGTCTTCCCAACCGTATCCAAGGAAGTCTTTAGACAAGCCACCTTCTCTTAAGTATAGGGCTTTGGGAAAAGAAATGTTGCCAGTTAAAAAATAGTACCATCCCAATTTTGCTTTATCTGTATAATTCCGTTGAATATATGGGGATAAAATATCTTCCCTTGCGGGCCATTCTAGACGATCTAAGTTAAACGTTTGCCCTTCAAAGCAAGTTTCAATGCTAGTTGAGTTGTGCGCTTGAACATGCTCTTTTAACAAGTTTTTATGGGCAATCATATCTGCGTCTGTTATGAATATTAGATCTGAACTGGACTCATCGACGCCTCTGTTTCTGGCACCTGTTTTTCCGGTATTGTCTTGTATAAAATATCTAAAATTAAAGACAGCTTTAAAGTTTTTCATCATCTCTTCGGTACTATCTGTAGATCTTGAGTCAACTACGATCACTTCGTATTTGTCTTTTTCTAGGGACTGAGTATTAAAAGACTCTAAAATTAATTTGAGAATATCGCTCTGATTATATGTACCTATTACAACGGATATTAATGGTTTATTCATAGTTGAATAGTATAAGTACTTAAGTCTCTTGTGAAAAGGCTTCGATGTATAAGTCGATTAATTGAGAAGCTGTATTAGGGAGGGGCCCTAGTGGCATTATTAGTGGAGGACAATACATAAATGGGGCCGCTAATTGACGTATAATAAACGTCCATAACCATGATTTTCTTTGTGGGAAGAGGTGAATTAAATTGATATCTTGTTTACTTAATTTACGTATAAGAAGCGGAAATAACAAGGTAGAAAATCTTGTGCATTTGATATTTTTATATTTCTTTTTTAATAACTGTTCAATCTTTAAAGAATTTGTTAAAAAGTTAACTTTAAAAGGAGCCTCTTTGTATAGATCCATTATTGAGTTAATTTTTTTAAATGAATTTTCATTTGTGACTACAAGACCGATATTGACTGACGCTAACAACCAATTTTGTTTCATTTTGGCTTTATAAAACTTTTCGTCGCTAATTTTTACTAACTCTTCAAAAACATGCTCTGCTGAAATAGCATCGAGGCAAATTAATTTTTCACATAAATAAGGATTACATACTAAGTCACAGGCCTGAGGGTTTCCTATTATTTTATTTTTGGTTTCCCAGGGCCCCCATCTAAGTGATTTAACAAATTTTGTTGGGGATATACAAATAACCGGAATATTTAATGCCGCTGCTATATGAGTTGGCCCAGTGTCTGTTCCTACGATTAGTTTTGCTGATTTAATTAGCGACTTTAGCTCTTGAAGTGACGTTCTTTCAAAGCAATTGATTGGCTTTTTTATACAGTCTTGAAAGATACTTTCATTGATTATTTTTTCATTCTTACCAAACCCAGTTACTATCACTTTAAACTTAGTTTTTTTATGAATTAAATTGATTAACTCGGCATATTTTTGTGGAAGCCAAGCCCGATTCCCTCCGCCTGTTGCAGGATGTATCACAATGTAGTCATTAGGTTTACACTTAAATTCAGAAAGTAAGCCTTTAATTGTTATATCTGCCGCTTGGTCACAGTTCAGATTCATTGTTGTATCAATTTTTAAAGGGGTGTTTAACGCGTCCAGAAGTCTAATATTCTGTTCTGTTTCATGAATGGCTAATCGCCTAAAATACTGATTAACAGGATGGGTTAATAGCTGCCTAATCATAATTTTCTGGCCATCCCCTACTCTAACGGGTATCTTGGCCAAAACCATTAAAAGAGCATAAAAACCGTCAAGATAAGAAAAAATTACTGTATCGAATTTATATGACTTTATTTCTTTAGCATATTTGAAAAAGTCAATAATGGAGTTGCATTTGCCTTCTTTTTTCTTGTCTATGATTAAAGCGTCAACATTTGGGTGATTGTTTAGAAGTGGCGCTGCATATTTTTGGAGAAGCACTGTGATTTTTGAATTTGGATATGTGGCTTTTATTGTATTGATCATAGGGATCATTAGCGTTACATCTCCAAGTGCATCTGGGCGAACAATTAATACATTTTTTAGTTTACCTTTTTTCTTTGTCATATAATTAAAAGTCTAATCGACTTGTACTTTCTGAATATAAATTTTGATACACATCTAATAGGTCGTTGTAACTGGACCCAGGGAATAGTGTCACTGGTAAAAATATTGGTTTAATATACTTGTTCCATAGCCCGGTATATTCTCTTAACACAACTTTAACCCACCAAGGGATGAGTCCATGAACTACGTTTATATTATGTGTATTCATTAAGGTAAATAACTTTAAAATTAGTGAAGGTGAAAATGATTTCACGTAATATACAAAAACTCTTAACCCCTCTTCTAAAAGAAGGTCTCTTTCTTCTAATGCAATCTCATAGTCTTTTTGGGAAGTCGCCAAATATAATACTCTAAAGGAATGTAACAAGTGTGTTTCTTTTATTTTACTGGATTTCATTATCGTTCCACTAGACTGGGAATACACTAAGTCCATAAATGAGTCAAAAACTAGATCTGCATTCATAAATTTGAACGACAAATGAGGATCGCAAGTTATGATTCTTTTTGTAGGAATATTGTATTCTTTTCTTAAAATCTTAAAACAAGACGATAAAGGCCCCCAACGACATGGTGGATTTGTTTTCATTGATGAAAAGAATAAGAGTGGTTTGTCCATAAACGAAGCAATGTGTGTGGGTCCGGAGTCTGGACCCACGAAATAATGACAGAGGTGTATAGCCGCAATTACTTGAGGGACACTTGTCTTGTTTATTAAGTTGAGAACTGGCTTAGATTTATACTCTTCAAAATCGGCCATATCGCCATGTCCCCCTAAAACAACGTCGAACTGGTTTGATTCTAAACACTTATTAATAAATCCTTTTACGACGTTAATGGGTATAGGAAAGTTACTCCCTCCAGTGGAACAAAGTATGAATATATATTTTTTGGATGGTGATAAGAACTTTTTAAACTCACCGCTTATATAAGCCAAGCTTTCTTCTTCTATAGGTATAGTCGCTTTTACAAGTTGAGAATTAATTCCTAGTGGTGCTAATAGGTCTAAATTAAACTCAATTTGGTGTCTACAATAATCTTGCCATTTTTGAGTCACTGGACTTGAGTAATTAAACTTCCTAAGAAAGTCTGATTTATCGCCAAGCCTGACAGGAATTCCTGCTTTTTTGCCAATAGAGGCCATTTTGGGGTTATTCCATAATGATACGTAAAGTTGATAGCCTTGTGTTCTAATAGTGTGAAGTAAGTCATCTTCATTTTTAAGTGTAAGTTCAGCACGTTCCCATTCGATGGAAAGGCACTTGTTGACTAAGGGATGATGAGACAAAAGCGCGGCGCCTACCGGTGAGGTAAGATAGTCAATTTGAGCATCGGGATATTTTTTTTTGAGTGCTTCTAAAACCGGTAAAGTAAAAATGACGTCTCCAAGTCGGTCTGCACGTTGGACTAGAATTTTGTACCTGGACATGGCTTAAACTATACGAATGTATTCAAAAAACTCATCGACATGTTGAAAGTTTAATTTTTCATATAGTCTCAGCGCGTATTTATTTGAAAGAGTTACAGCTAAACCGCAGATAGGATACTTCTCTTCAAGACACTTATTTAAACTTTCGCACATAAGTATTCGTCCGGCACCTTTACCATGATGCTCTGGTTTGACTACAAGATCAAAAACCCAAGGAACCTTATCATATCCCCAACATTTAACTTCTATCATAAAACAAGTTGCAATAACTTCTCCGTCTTCAAGTAACATTAACGAAGCAGGTTTAATAACTGGGCCATAAAGGTCGTTATATACTTTCTTTTCTAATTGAATTCTTTTAAGCGGGTCCGAAAGATCTGGATACATCTCATAGTCTTTACTTACCATATGAGCGTCATAACTAATTTGTCCTGATATATCTAGATCTTTTTCAGTTAGTAATTCAAATTTATAGGGATGGTCTTCTATTTCTATTTTGTTTCCTTCGTCTAACCAATAGCACATTCGTTTACGTGAATTCTTAACCAGATTTTTTTGGTCAAGATAATTATGATAGTCTTTTGTATCTTCAACAACGACAATTTCTAAAAGAACACCGTCAAATAAACCTTGGTCTATGCATGCTTCTGCAAGGGTTGATCTGTAATTAGGATTAATTGAAAACATCACGACATTACCATAATGCCCAGTATTATTTTCTACCCAGGCGATAGCTACAGGAAGAATTTTGTCGAATACTACTATTCCGGTAACTTTTGAATTAGGCTCTTTAACCAGTTCAATTTTTTCTCTGAGTATATCTTTAACCTCTACGTCATACCCACGCTCTATCCAAGTATTTTGAATAGCGTCAAGAAAATACTCCGTAAAATTTAGCGCGTCTTCTAATTTTTTTATTGTAATACTCATATTATAAAATAGTATAAATGGAAAGTTTAGATTCTTGAAGCATCTTTTCGATTCTTGAATGTTCAAAATGACACTGTCTCAGCTAAGCATAATTATTTAGCAAGTTTACCTTGAAGAAAGGGGGGTTATTTTGTACTATATTGAGGTTTTGCAAGAATCCACTTGCATCAAGACTTTTTAGGAGCGACCCATAGTGAAAAGACAGGCAAAATTAATCCTTGATGACGGCAGCATATATCAGGGTCATGTTTTTGCTCACGGGCCGGACGTTTTTGGAGAAGTCATTTTTAATACTGGTATGTCAGGATACGAAGAAGTACTTACCGATCCCTCATATAAAGAACAAATGGTTGTAATGACCTATCCCCTTATTGGAAACTATGGAATTAATACTGAAGATAAACAATCTAACAGCATCCATCTAAAAGCCTTAATAGTAAAAGAGTATATCGATTTCCCTAGTCATCACCGAAGCAAAATGACCTTAAAGCAATATCTTGAACAGAACAATGTAATTGGTATTGAAGGAATTGATACTAGAAGACTTACGAGAAACCTTAGAGTTACAGGCGCAAAAAAAGGATATATTTGTACTGAAGACCTTTCGGATGAAGCCCTTATTCAACGTGTAAAAGACGCCGAGGATATTGTGGGTAAGAACTTAGCAAAAGAAGTAAGTACAACTCAAAAATATGAATGGGCTCAACCAAAAGAGATTTTATTTCACGTAGCTGTAATAGACTGCGGAGTAAAATTTGGAATTCTTGATCAATTAAAGAATTGTGGATGTAAGGTTACCGTCTTTCCTTATAACGTGTCTTCATCAGAAATAACTGAAGGTAACTTTGATGGCGTACTAATTTCTAATGGACCTGGTGATCCGATTCCTGTTACTGAAGCGCAAGAACTTATACGCACTTTGGCTGGAAACATCCCAATCTTTGGGATCTGTTTAGGACACCAAATACTATCCATTGCTTTTGGATTTAAAATTGTTAAACTTCCTTTCGGTCATCATGGTCTAAATCATCCGGTTAAAAACTTAATGACTGGAAACATTGAAATTACATCTCAAAATCATATTTATTGCTCTGAAGAAGCATCCATTTCGGATGACTTTGAAGTAACTCACGTAAATCAAAATGACCATACTATTGCAGGAATTAGAAGCAATAAATTAATGGCTTTTTCTGTTCAACATCACCCTGAGGCTGCGCCAGGGCCAAACGACTCTAATTACTTATTTAAAGAATTTACACATCTGATGACTCATAACTGTTTTTCAGACAAGAAAGTAGCTGTTAAAAATGCCTAAACGAAATGATATCAAAAAAATATTAGTGATTGGTTCAGGCCCCATTGTAATTGGACAAGCTTGTGAGTTTGATTATTCAGGAACCCAAGCGTGTAAAGCATTAAAAGAAGAAGGTTTTAGTATTATCCTGGCAAATTCTAACCCGGCTACTATTATGACTGACCCTGACCTTACAGACCGAACTTATATTGAACCTTTAACAGATGAATTTTTAGAAAAGATTATTGAAAAAGAACGTCCTGATGCGGTACTTCCAACATTGGGTGGTCAAACTGGATTAAATCTAGCCTTGTCACTTGCCAAAAAGGGGATCTTTGAAAAATACGGTTTGGAAATGCTGGGGGCAGATCAAGAGGTTATTGAAAAAGCTGAAGACAGAGCAAAGTTTAAAGCACTTATTGAAGAGATTGGATTGAGAATACCAAAATCAGTAATTTCTTATACGATTGAAGATGCGCTTGTGCAAGTTAAAGAGATTGGTTATCCGTGTATAGTTCGGCCCGCATTTACTTTAGGTGGCACTGGTGGCGGGATAGTAGAAAACGAAGAAGAATTGATTGAAGTGGCATCATGTGGATTAGACCGAAGTATGATTTCAGAAATTTTGATTGAAGAATCTATTTATGGATGGAAAGAATATGAACTAGAAGTAATGAGAGATAAAAATGACAATGTAGTAATAATTTGCTCCATTGAAAACTTGGATCCACTAGGAATTCATACGGGTGACTCTATTACGGTTGCGCCACAACAAACATTAACCGATCGTGAATACCAAGAAATGAGAGATGCCGCTATTGCTATCATTCGTGCAGTTGGTGTTGAAACGGGTGGTGCTAATACTCAATTTGCAGTTAATCCTAAAAATGGAGAACTGGTTGTTATTGAAGTTAATCCTCGTGTGTCTAGAAGTTCGGCACTTGCCTCTAAGGCCACTGGATTTCCTATTGCAAAATTTGCAGCTAAATTAGCTGTAGGTTACTCACTCGACGAACTGGTAAATGATATTACAAAAAAAACACCTGCTTGTTTTGAACCTACAATTGACTATTGTGTAGTAAAGATTCCTCGATTTAATTTTAAAAAGTTTCCAGGGACACCTTCAAAACTAGGTACATCAATGAAAGCTGTTGGCGAAGTAATGGCAATAGGAAGAACCTTTAAAGAGTCTTTTCAAAAGGGCATTCGGTCACTTGAAGTGAGTCGTTTTGGATTTGGTTATGACAAGAAAGAATTAAAAAATGTAGATAAAGAAGAACTTGAAACTTTTATTAGAAATGGGAATCCTTGGCGATTGTACTATATTAAATATGCTTTAGAAATTGGATATACAGTTGAGCAACTAGCTGAATTGTCAAAAATTGATCCTTGGTACCTTGTACAAATGGGTCAAATTGTAGATTTTTCAAAAACTATCACCAAAACACCTGAAAGTATCAAAGCGGCCAAAGAACTTGGATTTTCGGATGTTCAAATTGCCTATATTCTTGGGGAGCCTAATGAAGATGGGATAAGAGAGTTTAGAAAAAGTAATAATATTAAGCCTATTTATAGTTTGGTTGATACATGCGCTGCAGAATTTGAAGCTGAGACACCCTACTACTACTCGACGTATGAAACAGAAACTGAAGTTAGAATTTCAGATAATAAAAAGGTAATGATACTTGGTGGCGGGCCTAATAGAATTGGGCAAGGTATTGAGTTTGATTATTGTTGCGTTCACGCGTCACTTTGTTTAAGAGAAGAAAATGTAGAAAGTATTATGGTTAATTCAAACCCAGAAACTGTATCTACCGACTTTGATATTTCAGATAAACTTTATTTTGAGCCCCTTACCTTTGAAGATGTGATGAATATACATGATACAGAAAACCCAGATGGTGTGATTATCCAATTTGGAGGACAAACACCTTTAAATTTAGCTCAAAGACTTGAGGACGCAGGAGTGACAATTTTAGGTACCTCTCCAAAAAGTATTGATGATGCTGAAGACCGTGAACGATTTCAATCTATCCTTAATACTTGCAAACTAAGACAACCTGAAAACGGTACAGCAACAAACGTGAACGAAGCAGTAGCTATTGCAAATAGAATACATTACCCGGTAGTTGTTAGACCCTCTTATGTGCTTGGTGGCGCGTCTATGAGAATTGTAGATAACGAAGCTGACCTTAAGACTTATGTGTCTAAGGCGCAAGACATTTCCACGGATCACCCTATTTTAATTGATAAGTATTTAGAAAATGCGTTGGAAATTGATGTTGATGGGCTCTCTGATGGCACAAGCTGTGTTATTGCAGGGATTATGCAGCATATTGAACAAGCAGGAATCCACTCAGGAGACTCAGCGTGTTGCCTTCCTCCTTATTCGCTTTCTCAAACTATCATTTCTGAAATTAGAGAAGCTACTTATAAATTAGCCGCTGCGCTTAATGTGATTGGCTTATTAAATATTCAATTTGCTGTGAAAGACAATGATGTTTATATTTTAGAAGTAAACCCAAGAGCATCTCGTACAGTTCCATTTGTAAGCAAAGCGACTGGAGTCCCTTGGGCTAAAATGGCTACCAAGGTCTTGTTAGGATCTAGTATTAAAGACCTTGGCCTTTCTGAGATAATTCCGCCCTACTACTCGGTAAAAGAAGCCGTACTTCCTTTTAGTAAGTTTCCAAACTCGGATACGCTTTTGAGTCCAGAGATGAAGTCTACCGGTGAGTCGATGGGCATTGATATAGATTTTAGCCTTGCTTTTTATAAGTCTCAGCTAGCTGCTGGCCAGCGTCTTCCTAAAGAAGGTAACGTTTTTATTAGTGTTAGTAATTCTGATAAAAGTAAAATAGTTGATATTGCCAAAGAATTAAGAGCTATTGGATTTACAATTCTCGCTACTTCGGGCACCTATAATTTTCTTAAAAAGAGTGGCGTTGAAAGTTCTGAAATTGGTAAAATTCATGAGGGTGGAAGAAGTGTTATTGACTCTCTTGGAGAAAAGAAAGTGGACTTAGCCTTTAATACGCCGTCTACCGAAGAAAGTCAGCAAGATGAAATTATTATTAGACAACAGCTTGTTAGTTATCAAATTCCTTATGTGACAACGATTTCTGCAATGAAGGAAACGGTAAATGCAATTAAGAAAGTAAGAGAAACTGAGCCTCAAGTAAAAGCATTACAAGACTATATTTCTTTTAATAAAGGAAATAATTAGTGGACAATCCTTTCTTAGGTCAGGATATTATCAACAGTGTTTCATTTTCAAAAGACGTTCTAGATTTTTTAAACACTTATACTCAAAAAATTGAAAAAGCATACCAGAAAGAACAAGGTCTTGATCTTTTAAAAAACCGAATTTTAGCTTCATTATTTTTTGAACCAAGTACTAGAACAAGACTGTCTTTTGAAACGGCAATGATACGAATGGGTGGTCAAATAATTACAGTGGAACAACCAATGATGAGCTCAATTAGTAAAGGTGAATCACTTGAAGATACGGCTGAAACTGTATCTCGATTTGCAGATATAATTGCCCTGAGACATCCTATGGCTCATTCTTCAGAACTTTTTGCTAAACATTCTGCTGCCCCGGTTATGAATTGTGGGGATGGTTCAAATGAGCACCCTACTCAGGCCTTATTAGATTTATATACTATCAATAAAGAAAAAAACTTAAATAGTAGAGATACGCCTCTAAAAGTAGGATTCATTGGAGACCTTAAATATGGTCGTACGGTGCATTCTCTTTCTAAAGTATTGCGGCATTACAATAGTCAGATGGTGTTTATCTCTAAACCTAACTTAAAAGTTCCTGAGTCTGTAAAGTCTTGTTTAAAAGACTGTAAATATAGATTTGATGAAGTTGAAAATTTATTTGATGTTATTGGAGATTTGGATGTGCTGTATGTTACCAGAATCCAAAAAGAGCGATTTGAAAATGAAGATGCTTATAACCTTGCAAGAAATGACTATTTAATTGACCAATCGGTCCTCGATAAAAGTAAGTCGGACCTGAGTATTTTGCATCCACTTCCTAGAGTTGATGAAATAGATCCGCGTATAGATGAAGACCCTAGAGTCTGTTTTTTTAAGCAAGTTGAAAACGGTGTTTTTCTTAGAATGGCTTTATTGTCTTTAGTGTTAGGGAAAACACTATAGTTTTAATGAGGATTATACTTTATAATTTTTTACTATGAACAGAAACGAACTATTAAAAGCAGTTAAAGACTGCGCTTACATTGAAGGTGACTTTGTTACCAGAGCCGGAAAAAAAACAAAATACTATGTAGATAAGTTTCAATTTGAAACTAGACCAGAAGTTTTAGAGGGAGTTATTGAGCACCTTGCGCAGCTATTGCCACCGTCTGAGTCTTTTACAAAATTGATCTGCCCTGCCCTTGGCGCTGTTGCGCTTGCGGCACCGTTAGCCATAGCTATCGACAAACCTTATGTCATTATTAGAAAAAAAGAAGATAATCAACCTTTAGAGGCAGCTATTGCTGGCGTTCTTTCTGAAGGAGAGTCTGTAGTGGTTATAGAAGATGTATTAACTACAGGAAGTACAGTTATAGATGTATGTGAGCTTTTAGAGCCACTTAAACTAAATGTTGTATCTATAATAAGTATTATAGACCGAGAAGAAGGCGCTCTAGAAAAACTGAGAGAGCTTGGATATAAAGCAGAGTCATTAATTACTACCGGCGATTTAAAGTCGGTTTCTTAAATTTTTTATTGAGAGGGAATTATTACCATGTCAGATATTACAGAAGTTAAGACTGAAAAAGTTACATTAGATAGAGTTAAAGAGCTTTATTCAAAGCCCTTTTTGGACCTTGTTTACGAGGCGGCATCTGTTCATAGAAAACATCACGATGCTAGTGAAGTTCAGCTATGTACTTTGCTTTCGGTTAAAACTGGTGGATGCTCTGAAGATTGTTCATATTGTCCTCAAGCGGCTCGTTATCACACCGATGTAGAAAAGCAAAAGTTAATGGACGTTGGCGCAGTTCTTTCTGAAGCAAATAAAGCAAAAGAAAGCGGCTCTACTCGATTTTGTATGGGTGCCGCGTGGAGAGAAGTTAAAGACAACGAAGATTTTGATAATATTATTAAAATGGTTAAGGGCGTTTCTGATCTTGGACTAGAGGCATGTTGTACGCTAGGAATGCTAACTAAGAGCCAGGCAGACAAATTAGCAGACGCTGGCTTAACTGCCTATAATCATAACCTCGATAGCTCAGATGGGTTTTATTCAGAAATCATAACTACTAGGACTTATCAAGACAGACTGAATACTTTAAAAAATGTTGCTGATGCAGGTATTTCAACTTGTTGTGGTGGCATTATTGGTATGGGTGAAACTGAAGACGATAGAATAAAATTTTTACATACCTTAGCTAATTTAGATACTGTACCTGAAAGTGTTCCGATTAATGCTTTAGTTCCGGTTGAAGGAACCCCTTTAGAAAATCAAAAAATGGTCGATCCTTTTGACTGGATTAGAGTTATAGCCATTGCTCGGATTGTAATGCCCGAAGCAATGGTGCGACTGAGTGCCGGACGCCTTCAACTTTCGAAAGAAGTTCAGGCCTTTGCATTTATGGCAGGTGCCAATTCAATTTTTACAGGTGAAAAATTATTAACTACAGGAAACCCTGATTACGAATTTGATACAAAAATGCTAGGAACACTCGGACTAAAAGGTCGCGTTTCTAATAAGAAAATTAGAATTAATGCTTGATTTTGCGACACTAAAAACTATTTTCATTTCTTTAGGCTGTGGGATCGCATTCGGAGCTACATTCTCATTTGCTAAGCTGCCCTTACCTGCACCAATAACCTTTGCTGGAATTGTTGGTATTTTTGGAGTTTACTTAGGATACAAAATTCATCTTTGGGTTAGCTAAAACCCTATTTTCTCTCTTCTAGTGACCCTTTATTTCTAAAAATAGTCATTGTTTTTATATCTGATTTTTTAATTTTCCCGTGATCTTGTGTGATTACATACCCACTTTTTTTGTCCATAAATTTGTCGACAAACTTTTCACCGTTCTTGAGTGCTATATAGACCCGCTTTCCTTTATAGGTAGAGGTATGAATGGTCACGGTTTTGTGAGTGATTTATTAAAGTGGGGAATATTATAGGGATTGATAACAAGCGCAGTTGCTATGCCGACTAAGGTGGCTCCATTTTTTAGAGCTACTTTTAGTCGTGCGGCGTCTGTAATGCCACCAGTAGCTATAATAGGTAGGCCAGATGGCTTTGCCAAGTTTATCATCTCAAGAGTTCTTTCAAACAAGGGATGGCCGCTTAAGCCTCCTTTTCCTACGCTTATTCTGTCATCTAGTTTTGCTTGAGTATTACCTAAGTTTACAAAGGTTCTCTCTACAGACTTGATAATGTCTATAAATCTTAAGATATCGTCATTAGACTGGTCTGGTGAAAGCTTCACCCCTATTACTAATGCTGTTTCTTCTCTTAGTGTGACTAATAACTTTTTTAGCATTTCTGGATGACTTAATAAGTTTTGTCCTTCTGATGTATTGGGGCAACTGATATTTATTTCTAAATAGGTATTAGAGATATTGTTTCTTTTGATATGTTCTAGAATTGTTCTGGCATTAGATTTGTATTCTTTTGGGGTACAGCCGCCAACACTAAATCCAACTGGTCGATTAAACTTAAATAATTTTTGAAGTCGTTTTAAGTCCAAGAAATAGTCTAATCCTGGGCCGGGTAAGCCCATGGCATTAATGATTGCTAGTGGCTCTTTGGTATTAGCTTCTTGAATTCTTGGACGTGGGTTTCCGGTACGCCTTTCTTTGAGGATTGTTTTGATGCAACCACCGCCAATGCCTAATTTTAGCCATAGTTCCATAATAGGAACTTCGCTTTTAAATGCGGCAAAGGTTATAGGGCTCGGAAAACTTAAGTCGTATAGCATAGTTGGTGCGAGTTTGGGCATTGAGAATGAAAAAAATAGCTGATGTCCAGGGAATCGTCTAAACATACATAGAAAGGTATCTCCAAATGTGATTGCTGGTTCTAGGTCTCGTTTCTCTCTTTTTAAGTATTGAATAGAATAACTGATTAAAATTACAGTTTTTCTTATAGAAAGATAGATTATTGACAGTATTAGTTCACGCATAGGGAATATTGTAACATAATCAAAAATACGATACATGCTATACTAGGATCACATGATAATGGGGGAGTCAATTAGGGGATATTTCAATTAATCTACTAATCATTTAGATTTTTTTAAGGAGACTTTTATGGAAGCAGCTACTCCAGAATTAGTGGGGCTAAGACGAATACCAACTTGGACTACTCTGAACCGGGAAGTTAAGCAGGGAGAAAATGGGTGTTCAGTTTGGAATGAAGGGCACGCCCGTGATACGGCTAGTTTTAGCCTAGACGAGGTACATGCTGGTGCTAGTATGACGCGGTCAAACAGTATGTTTTTAGGGGGTCTTACTGTAAAAAACATTAGACAGGGCCAGGCAAGTTATTCTTGGGGAGAACCTAGTAACGAAAGTTATTTTTTAGGCTCGTTCAAGGATGATGCGGTATCTGGACTAGCGGAGGTTTTCTCTGAACATAACTATAGAGGGGTTTCCTTTTGGTTCCATGCTACTGGGGTTTTGAGTGGTGGGCATTTAGACAAAGAAATGGACAATACCCTTTCTATAATAGTGAAAGGCACCTCAACTGAGGATATTAGACGTTATAATTTTCGTATACAAAATATTACTGCAATGGAGTTCAAGACGTTTTTTCAAGTATTTAAGACTAACTTTGTCGACTTTGTAATAAATGGGACCAACCATAGATCACAGTTTAAAGAGTTAATTATTTTAAGTGAAGAAGATGAAATTAAGCCTCAAGTTTTAGATCTTACTACATGTTCGCACTTTCAAGCTGAGCCAGATGAACGATTTAGAGCTATAAAACATAGGTTGGATGCCTCTTTGATATTATTTAAGACATTGCCTTCAATTTAAGAAAGGTGAATAATAACAACCTAAAATGACTACCCTTATTGTTGGACAAGGAATTGCAGGAAGTATTTTAGCTATTGAGTTACTTAAAGCAGGCATCGACGTTATAGTAATAGATGACGGCCACTTACAAAGCGCCTCTAAGGTAGCGGCGGGGCTTATGGACTATGTGTCTGGTAAGCGATTAACCAAGAGCTGGAATAGCGATGTATTAATTCCTTACGCAAAGCAATTTTATAAACAGTTAGAACAGGAACTTGGTACCTCATTTTTCTTTGAGCGACCTTCTCTCAGATATTTTTCGACTAAAGAGCAAGTCGATTTTTATCACAAACGGTTGGAGGACCCTAAATTTGAAGGGTCACTCACCAAAAGGAATCCACCCCATTTATATGACGCTATGCTTCATAATGATTTTGGAGCATGTATTGTTGAAGGAAGTTCCGTTTTGAACACCCCTTCTTTTTTATTGGCCTGCAAACAATTTTTAGAACAGAACAATTCATTGATTACGGAGCCATTTGATTTTGATTCGTTTGAGACTCTTGAGAAAGGAATTCGTTATAAAGATATTTTAGCTGAGAAAATTATTTTTTGTGAGGGATACAACGTTTGTAAGAATCCTTATTTTAAAGGTCTTGATTTTAGATTGTCTAAAGGTGATGTGCTTACTCTTGATATTGCAGATTTACCACAAGAATTTATTTTGAATAAGGACAAGTGGCTAGTCCCCTTTAATTCTATGTTTCGCTTTGGCGCTACTTATGAATGGAAAACAATTAACTGTACCGCTGATCAACAAGGACAAGACGAGTTAGTTAATGATTTAAAAGGATGGCTTAAGTTAAACTATCAAGTTGTTAATCATGAAGCAGGTGTTAGAACAGCTGCAAAAGATATTAGACCTGTTTTTGGATTTCATCCGGACTATGACAATATTGGTATTTTTAATGGCTTTAGTTCTAAAGGCGTGATGACAGTACCTTATTATGCTCGTGAATTTTTAAAATCTCTACAAAGTTCTGACAACAAGCTTTCTTCTGAAATTAACTGCAAAAGACTGTTTTTGAATAGAATACACCATTAGAGAAAAGTGATGAATATTTATTCAATTTTTCATTAAATTTTCATATAGTTTACTTTTTATAATCATCACCCTATAATAGGGTCTCCAGAATAACAAAACCGAAAATTAAATAGAGGAAAATATCATGATACGATTTAAAATTGTAGCGTCCCTTACTCCTACATCTGAAGCCGGCGTGGATAAAACGACAGCTGATTATAGCGATTTATTTAGAGGACAGGTAGGAACGCTCGGAACATATCCCTTATTAGCCGCAGCTAAAACTGGGGACCTTGTCAAACTTAATGAGGATCTTGATAAACTGGGAAAAGGTGACTTTTCTAGTGAATTAAACAAAGAAGACATAGTAGGTGCTAATATACTTAGTGCCATTTCTAAACGTACAGTAGCATACGCTTCAGCAATAACACCTCAATCTATAATCATTAAGCTACTCA
Organism: Candidatus Marinamargulisbacteria bacterium SCGC AAA071-K20; assembly: GCA_003265975.1. Lineage (GTDB taxonomy): Bacteria > Margulisbacteria > Marinamargulisbacteria > AAA071-K20 > AAA071-K20. The sequence goes on along the minus strand of QFBU01000012.1, from coordinate 12,981 downwards.
CACTTGGTGCAAACCCTATTCAGTTGTCTGGCTTAAGTAAATTGCCATTGCACAGCGCAAAGAGCCCAGACGTTATATTGCTATTACAAAAAGTTACTTTAACTGCTATGAAAATAAAATATGCTGAAATAGAAGCAACAGACGATGAAAAACATGTTAAAGATCGTAAAAAATCTGATCTTTGGGGCGTTACTTTTGGAAAGTTTTGTGAAAGTGGAGATGTAGATTTTGTTAATAGTGTTTTAGCCCTTGGAACCAACCCAGTTTTTGGACGTCAAAGCTATACTCCATTTCATATGACGGCAAAGGGATTTGCAAACATAAGAGCTAAAAGGCATGCACACCCTGAACAAAGTATTACAATTATGACAGCGCTTATAGAAGCCGCTCAAAAAGAAAACGAAGGATTCTCTACTAAACAGCTTGATTATTACTATACTCATCCTGAAGGTGAAGTAGATGACACAATTACACTTGGGGCGTTTACTGAGTCTTTATTACCTGGAATAAAGGGTGTAACGGGCGAACAAGTGTCTAGGTTTATGATGCTTCTTAAAGATTAACTAAGATCAAAAACCAGAGAAATCTGGCATCTTCCCAATGAGATAAGCCAGATCCTCATGTTGTAGCTTAACTTTCATATAAGTCGCCGGCAAATTCTCTGGAGTATCATCTGGTGATACGGCTAAATCTTCTTTCCTTGCTTTTGTTGGCGTTGAGGGTGAAAAATCGGGCGCACTATTTACCTTACCTGCATGCCCTCGCCCGCTTCCATCACTTCGTAAGTGATGGGGTAGAAACATAACATTATCAGTACAGGGTATCTCAGAAAGAGGATAACAGCCACTAGGAAGTACCTTTTCTTTTGTTGGTGAGAGCTCCTCTTCTGCTTTACCTTCTGCTTTACCTTCTGCTTTAGGTTTTGAACAAGCTGTATCTTTAATTGTTGGGGAGAAAAAAAAGGGCGCACTATTTTCCTTATATTCCCCGCATCCATAAGATGGTAAGTCAAGGGGTCTCGCCATATCCTCCATGTTAACAACTACTGATACTGGAGACATTTGTTTAGATCCTAAAACTGAGTAATCATCAACTTGGGGCATAAGATCAGGATTACCAGATAGCGACTGCATCATTACCCAAGCCGCTTTTTCAGTTACATTACAATGCCTACATGCTGGCTTTGTTTTATAATAAACCATATTCTCATCTTTTTCCCCTGCAACTTTAAGCCCTCCATGAGTAACCTCTGTATACCCATCAAGAATTTTAATCTGCTTCGATCTGTCGCCCCCGTCATCTACTCTTGCAAATATAGGAACCCAAAAAGTACCAGACTTCTTCTTTGTATGAGTCGACTTAACCCCTTTACCTAATCTAAATTCACTTGAGATCACACGCGTATTAGTACAATGATCCTCATATTTTTGACCACCCTGTAGCGCTCGAGCAATTTGCTTCATTTTGTAATACGCCATGTCTTTTTCACAACACAGTGTGTTGCCCATCATTACACCTAAAGTTTTATGAGCTACGCCCAATGATTTTTTTGCGCGGTCAGTTAATGTGGCGCCTGAAATCAACTGAATCGCTTTTGATTGAACATTTCGATCTTCCCAGTTTATTGAGGCACTCAACCTATCTATTATGGATCCATCACCAGACTCAATCATTCCTTTTTCAACTAAATCTGCAGTAATACTAACCATAGCTTCTACGTATTGAAAAGAAGCCTTTCTTACAAGTCCTGCAGATTTTATTTCATGATCTATACCTTCATCTAAAGTTTGCTGGATAGCCTTTGCTAGTAATTGTCGCTTGTACTTATTAACATCTACATAAGAGCCTGACATTGCCATTTTAAATTTATCACCGTCTATCCAAGCACAAAAACAAGTTCCATTGAAAAGCTCTTTTATTGTAGTGAATACAGGTTCATCTTCGGTGTAACCATGGCCCCTCAATAACTCATCATTTTTATATTCAGGTAAATTCAGGAAATTTTGCAAAACTCTATTTGCAAAAGTGTCTACACGTTTTTTTGCTTCAGTATCATCGTATTCTACGGATGCCTGCTTAACATATACATTTGTTGGCTTAATTTCTCCAGAACAGTATTTATGGATTACATCTTCAACGTCTGCATTTTCTAATAGATTCAAACCAGCTCCGCTTCTCCCCCATATGCCTACCTCTTTCCCTCTAATTATTACATCGCCGTCTTCCCCAATCCCTGGGAGTCTCATTACACTTGGCATTGACCGCCCTTTAGCAGCCGTACCGACAGAATAACGATCAATCATGAAAGATAATATTTTGTGCAATTGCTTTCCCCTTCATATTTTTATATTTAATTTACTGTTAATTTTGAGTTAGTTTACCTTAAAGCTTTCTTAATTTACAGATTATTTACATTTATATTCTCTTGTTCTTTTTTTTCTTATTCACTTTTGGTTTGGGTTTTTTTTTAGGCATTATAAGTTTTTAAAAATAAGCAAAGGCACAGAGTGGAACTGCGTTTTTTGCAGGAAAAAAAAACCCTTCATTTTACAATGAAGGGTTTTTTAATTTTGTTAAAAAGTTAAAGAATACTTAGTTAACGCTGACGCTTTCGGTCACTTTCGCTGAGCTGCTTTTTTCTTAGTCTAATGTTTTTTGGGGTACATTCTACTAATTCGTGATCGTTAATAAACGACAAGCATTGTTCAAGACTTAATTTTGTATAAGGTGTTAATACAACATTCTCGTCAGTTCCTGATGCTCTCATATTGGTTAGCTTCTTACCCTTTGAAGCATTAACAACTAAATCGTCGTCTCTGCTATGCTCACCAATAATTTGTCCTGTATATACTTCTTCTCCAGGCCCGAGGAATAAACGGCCTCTTTCTTGGATACTTACCAATGAAAAAGCAATTGTTTTAGCTGTTTCTTTTGAAATTAAAACACCATTTTTCCGAGTTCTAATGTCGCCAATAAATGGGCCGTAAGAATCAAATACATAATTCATGATCCCCATTCCTTTGGTGTCTGTCATAAACTCTGACTGATACCCCAATAGTCCACGTGTAGGAATTTTGTAAATTAGTTTAGACATTCCTTTTTCTTGGTTCATTTCGATACATTGACCCTTTCTTTCGCCAAGTCTTTCAATAACTTTCCCCATATAGTCTTCGTTTACTTCAATTGTTAAACGCTCATAGGGCTCTTCTTTTTCACCTTCAACTTCTCTAAAGATTACGGTTGGCTTTGAAACCTGAAATTCGAAACCTTCTCGCCTTAGCTTTTCAATAAAAATAGATAAATGAAGCTCTCCACGTCCAGAAACCTTATACCCTACCCCTTCGCCATGATCTTCTATAGTCATTGCAACATCTGTAAGTAGTTCTTTGTATAAACGGTCTTTTATCTGGGAGGAGGTTACGAACTCTCCCTCTTTTCCTGAAAAAGGAGAGGTGTTTGTCATAAATGTCATCGCAACTGTTGGAGGGTCAATTTCTACCCCTTCCATTGCCTTAGGATCGTCTTTACTAGTAATTGTTTGCCCAATAGTAATGTCTTCAATTCCGGCAACAGCGACTATGTCTCCTGTGCTTGCTGATTGAACTTCTACTTGTTGATCAGCTTCGAATCCAAATATTTTTGTAATTCGTCCTGTTCTTAGCACTTCACCTGGAATGGCTACGGCAACATCTTGGTTTACCTTAATTGTACCTTGAGTGATCTTTCCTATAGCTAGTCGTCCCATGAATGGAGAATAACTAATGGATGTCGCTAAAAATTGTAAAGGAGCAGCTGGGTCGCCACTTGGCTCTGGGGTATTTTCTATTATTGAGTCGAACAAGTCGTTCATGTCTGTTTTATCATCTTCTAATACTTTTTTAGCTAAGCCTTGCTTTGCAGAAGCGTAGATAACTGGGAAGTCCATAATTTCATCTGGGGCTTCTAATTGAGCCAAAAGGTCAAATACTTGATCTACTACCCAGTCACATCGTGCGTCTGGTTTATCAATTTTATTTACAACTACAATTACAGGTAAGTTTAGGGCTACAGCCTTTTTGAGAACAAAGTAAGATTGAGGCATTGGCCCTTCAGCTGCATCTACTAAGAAAACAGCGCCGTCTGCCATTTTAAGAACACGCTCAACCTCTCCACCAAAATCAGCATGGCCTGGGGTGTCTATAATATTTATTTGGTGGTCTTTGTATTTACAAGCACCATTTTTAGATTTAATAGTTATGCCACGTTCGCGTTCTAGATCCATACTGTCCATTAAACGTTCTTTAACTTCTTGGTTTTCTCTGAACATCCCACTTTGTTGAAAAAGTTGGTCTACTAATGTGGTTTTTCCGTGATCAACGTGGGCAATAATTGCTACGTTTCTAATTTTATCTTGTTTCATGTTTAACTCCCAATAAATGTGACCTTAGCCTCATTTGAAAACGATATAGTCTAATGCATATAGTTACCCACGTAAATGGGTTTTTAATCATGGGAATTAATTAGGTAGTGATGAGTGTAGGAATTACCAGCCCTGGCCTCGACGCTTTTCTCGAGATTGACCATGCAATTGTTTTAGAGACACATAGTCTCGGTCTAGTTCTTCGCGACTGATATTTACAAACATTTTATCGGCAGTTAAACAGGATGCGACATCTTCGTCGTTAAACGATCCAAATAAGATTTTTTTTGAGCTTACCTTACTAACCAATTCCATCCCTTTTGTATATCTTGTTTTCTTTTTTTCTGACATAACGGCTCCTTAGTGACTCAGCTTCTTTACCATGCCGCCTAAACTTTCGCTTACACGATGCATAATTACAAATGACTGTGGGTCCATACTATTAATCATCGTCTTAAATCGAGTGACTTCGAAATGAGAGACTACACAAAATAAGATATCTTGATCTTCTTTACTAAACCCACCCTTACCTCTAAAAACGGTTACAGCGCGGCCCATGTCGTTTATTATCATATGTCTAATGACTTCAGATTTTTCAGATATAATAAATATGCCTAAAGAAGCGTCTACTCCATATACTACAAAGTCGACCATTCTTGAGGCGCTTAAATAAGTCAAAACCGAATACATCGCACGGTCGAGACCTAAGAAAAATGCGGCAATTGAAAAAATAACGATATTACATAATAAAATAAGATTTCCTACTGACAAAAAACTACGTTTGTTTAAAATAAGGGCTGCAATTTCGGTTCCGTCTAATACACCCCCACCTCTGATAGCTAGACCAATACCAGATCCGAGGCAAAGACCTCCAAATATAGAAGCGAGTAGCTTGTCGGTAGTTAATACCGGGATATGAATTATAGTTAGGCACACTGCAAATAATACGATTCCAATTAAACCTCTAATAAAAAAGGGGACTTTAAATTGCCTTATTCCGACTAGCAAAAATGGAGTATTGAGTGTAACTAAAAGTACAGGTAGTGGAATGGGTGTAAGTTCAGAAATTAACATTGAAAGCCCCGTTACTCCGCCATCAATGAATCTATTTGGTATTAAAAAGCCTTCTATTCCTAGAACTGCTAGTAGAATGCCAAGTGCAATTAGTAAAAATCTTATGGGTGTTTGCATAATCTATATTTTAGCATAACTCTAATGCATCCGACGCCTTGGTTTAGAATCGATTTAAAATGGGAACACTTTATATATATACTAAAGGAGTTTCGCCGTGAAATCATTCCTTCAAAAATCTATAATTATCTCCACTTTTCTCCTTCAAACTCTCATTTTTGGGTCAGTATATGATGTTGGATATTCTGAGGAAATCATTACTCCCAGCAAGCAAGAAATAGCCTCAGGAGAAATATATTTAGGTGGATATGGTGTTTATAAAGAACGAGGACCTGCTACTGGCATAAAAGACGATATTTACGCCAAGTCTATGGTTATTCAAGAAGGTGAGAGTATCATCGTTATTACTAGCCTTGATTTACCTGGAATTAGCAATAAAGTGCTTAAAGAAATTCGTAAAGGCGTTTATGCCCAAACTAAGATTCCTAAAGAAAATTTATTTATAGGCGCCACTCATACACATGCCGGTCCTGATCTAATGGGGCTATGGGGGGGAGTTACAGACACTTATAAGAAAATTGTTATCGACAAAACCACAGCCGCCATTATTAATGCCTATAACAAAATGGAACCCTCTCGATTATATATCTCAACTACCTCTGAAGAAAATCTAAATAGAAGAGGATTAGAAATAACGGATGATTCGATGTCGGTTATTGATGCTATCTCACTTTCAACAGGAACAAGAATTGCGACAATGGTAAATTTTGGGACTCACCCCATTTTTGTGGATGAACCTGAAGTATCACGAGATTATTGTGGGTATTTAGTAGACTATGTCTCTGAAAGACTAGGAGGCCCCGTACTTTTTGTGAATGGAATTATGGGTGATGTTGTTCCGCCTAAAAATGTAGATAGTGCCAAAGACTTTGGTGAGACTTTAGGAAAAGCCGTAGTGATGGCTGTTTCGGATTCTAAAGAGATTGAGCCAGATTTAGTGATAAATACCACTGTTTGGAAACAAAAGATTTCGAACCCTATATTTATTTTAGCTGCAGGATTAAGTATTTTAGACTTTGATATTAGCTTTAACCCCTTCAGTGGATTTGAGATAGAAACTCGTGCTAGCTATTTTAGACTGGGAACCCAAGTTCAAGGAGTTACATTCCCTGGCGAGTCGTTAACTCAGAATGGCTTGTCGATTAAAGATCAAATGAAAGCGCCGTCTAAATTATTTTTTGGTCTCACTGGCGAAACGTTAGGTTATTTTATTCCTTCGTACGATTGGAATGTTCCTAAAAATAATTATGAAGAGATTTTGTCGATGGGCAAAGATGTTGGAGATATTATTCAAACTAAATTAACGATGTTTATTAAAGAAGACAATACTCAGTTTTAATCCCCCTAATTCCTATTTAATGATTAGTGATTTTAACGCTTGATACACTATTGGAGCAGTGTCTGGCCCTAAAGAATTTACTTCTCCGTAAGGTGCTCCAGTTTGCTTATAGGTATAGGGCTCTTTTACGTCCCACTGAGATTTAGGAACGATGTACCCAATAAAGTCGTTTGTTATTCCAAATACGTATTTATGTTTTCCACCCATTAATTTCCTTAAAGCTGGAACTTCTACTGGGGTTATGTCATAGTCTTGGCCGGTGGGGGCTTCTACCCCACCATTAACAATCTCTGGATAAATTTCACCCGGAACAGTCACTATACTCAATGGCCCCAACTCAATATAGGCTACCTCAGACTTTACTTTTCTCGACCATCCAGACAGACCTCTTTTTATAACTCTAGCTATCATTCCTAATCTAAAATTAATGTTTTTTAATGGTAAATATATCGTTTTAACAGCAATTGCCAATCTCTCATTTTCAATAATACTGCCGTGAGAATTCATTACTTTTTTTAAATAAATATAAGCCAAGGTGTCACCTACAGCTTCAGCTCTTTCAAAAGTAGCCCCTGTTAGCATCTCACCTGTTTTTAAACTCTTAACTTCCCAAGACGGTGACGTCGTCATAAGACCGCCTACGGCGCCATTGATATAGACCGAAATACCGCCCAGACCAGGTATTCTTTTCCCCTTTACTTCTACCCCATTCTCTACACCTTCTCTTACATAATGTACAAAGTCTGAACTGATTAATGTATTTTCAGACCATAAAACTTCAGGATGATTAGCCCAAGAAATTAGAGAGCCTACAACTGAGTCTGTATTTTTGGAATAAAAAACTAAGCCTTTAAGTGAATGGTCGGTAATCAAAGGGTTTCGAGTATCTTCTAGTAAAGGCTTAGCACTTTCGTCATCTTGGTAATGTTCGATTTTAACTTTTTCTAGTCGAGAATGAGCTTGCTTAATAGCCGCTACTGATTGTGATTTTACATAGGCGAGATAATTGTCGTCTACGCCTGTTCTTCCTGATTCTGGTCCCCAAATTCCGATTAGGTCTGGCGATTCATGACAATGAGTGGACGATACCATAACGTAGTCGATGTCTAAGTCGGTTTGTAAGGTTGTTCTAATATCAACAACGTCATCATAAAACAATCCAATAGCGTCTAGTACTACAAGGGCAATTTTAATATCGCCACGTTGAATCACAATAGCCCTGGCCCATAACGGGTCATGAACACCTGTCGCTTCTCTATTGTTTCCAAATCCTGCCATCCACATATTCTTAAGTTGCTTAGGCACAATTGACTGCTTTGAAAAACCAGCTAAGATTGGGCCTTTTTGACTTTCTACAGCTAAATTAAACGCATATCCTTTTGTTTCTTCGCCTTTTGCGTAATAGAAAAGAATAGATAAAGAAATAATTAAGCCTAAAAGAGAAGCTCCTACGATTTTAAGAATGGTTTTTATGATAGACATAGTAATTAGTATATAATAAAGGATACTATCCAGATAGGGAGATATAAGATGATCAACACTTGGCTAAAAGAATATCCTGAGGGTGTCCCCCCTACAATTGATACGTCGTCGTATGAATCGTTAAATGACATGTTTACTAAAAGTTTTAAGCAATTTTCTAATTTACCCGCTTATACTAATATGCGAAAAACGTTAACATTTGGCGAAATAGACATACTTAGTTCGCAATTCGCCTCTTTTTTGCAACATCAATTAGGACTAAAAAAAGGTGACCGTGTCGCTATTATGATGCCTAACTTATTACAATACCCCATTTGCTTATACGGCATTTTGAAAGCAGGCTGCATTGTTGTAAATGTAAATCCACTTTACACCGCCCACGAACTTGAACATCAACTCAAAGATTCTGGAGCCAAAGCCATTATTATTCTCGAAAACTTTGCCCATGTTTTATGTCAAGCTATCTCTAAAACAGAGTTAAAGCATGTCGTGACTACTCAAATTGGAGATTGCTTTCCCTTTGTAAAACGTAATCTTATTAATTTTATTATTAAGTTTGTTAAAAAAATGGTTCCTAAATGGTCTTTACCAGGAAGCTGTTGTTTTAATAATGCCTTATTAAAAGGGATGACTAAAGCGTATATCCCGAGTCATATAAATAAAGACGATATTGCTTTTCTTCAATACACTGGAGGGACTACAGGGGTTTCTAAAGGTGCCGTTTTAAGCCATGGCAATATTTTGGCCAATTTACTACAAATTACAGCCTGGATTGGACCCTTTGTTGAAGAAGGAAAAGAACAAGTGTTAACCCCGCTGCCGCTTTATCATATCTTTTCTTTGTCAGCTAACTTACTAACATTCTGTGTACTTGGTGGAGAACTGATCTTGATCACTAACCCAAGAGATATTCCTAAGTTTGTGAAAAAGATGAAATACATTCCATTTACTATTTTGACGGGTGTGAACACTTTATTTAATGCGCTTTCAAATAGCACTAAGTTTAAAGATATAGACTTTAGCAGACTCAAATTTACTATTGGAGGAGGCATGGCTGTACAAGAAGAGGTGGCTAAAAACTGGCAAGACATGACACATTCCCCCTTAATTGAAGGATATGGCCTGACGGAGTCGTCTCCAGTTGCTGCTGTGAATCCTGTGAATATGAAAGCTTATAACGGGGCTATTGGACTCCCTTTACCGTCAACTGAGTTAAGTATAAGAGATGATGACGGAAAGGAACTTTCAGTAGGTGATGAAGGCGAAATATGGATCAAAGGGCCACAGGTAATGAAGGGGTATTGGAAACGAGATGAGGAGACTAAAGAGGTTCTCACTAGTGATGGCTGGTTAAAAACAGGAGATATAGGAAAGGTAGATGATAAAGGATACTTTTTTGTTGTTGACCGAAAAAAAGACATGATTTTAGTATCGGGATTTAATGTATATCCGAATGAAATTGAAGAGATTGCGGTTAAGCACCCTGATATTTTGGAAGCCGCGGCTATTGGGATCCCTCACGCACACAGTGGCGAGGTGGTTAAATTAATTTGTGTTAGAAACAATAATACGGTTACCGAACGTGAGTTAATTGATCATTGTAGAGAATACTTAACAAAATATAAGATCCCAAGAACAGTTGAGTTTGTGGATGAACTACCTAAAACGAATGTTGGAAAGATTTTACGAAGAGCACTTAGAGATAAAAAATAGACTTACTTAAGCCGATGCTTTGCGCTTTAGGCTTCTAACATGTTTGAAAAGGACACGTCTCCAGGTTCAGCTTTCGGCAAGTAGTTTTCTTTTACTTTCTGAGGAAACGTTTCTTTTTTGAAGAAGTCTATACGACCAGGTTCAGCTAGGTACTTTGGACTTGATGTACTTTTCAATAATTCTGAAAAACTGACTAATCCGTCCATACCCCCCCCCTAAATTCCCCTTGTTATTAACATAAGTTCCCGTTTGAGAGTTTTTTAAAACATTAGACTTAATAATCAGGCCTGATTTAAAGTCTAACGCCCACACCTTTTTTTAGTAAATGTATACATGCGCTCCATAACAGTGCAATTACTACACTTAAAATAATGAGCGCTTTAGCAACAGGAATGTCTGACACGCCCAAAAAACCATACCTAAAGCAGTTAACCAAATAGAGGATAGGGTTTAAAAGTGAAAGTCGTTGCCAAAAGATTGGCAAGCTATCGATAGAATAAAAAACGCCGCCTAAGTAGGTTAATGGTGTGAGTACAAAGGTAGGGACAATAGCAATATCGTCAAATTTGGTGGCAAAAATAGCATTGATGATGCCACATAAACAAAACAAAAGAGACGTTAAAAATATTGTGAGTATAACGATAGAAATACTATAAATTTTTAGAGGTGCAAAAAACATAGATACGGCTGTTACTAAAAAACCAACGATTACAGCGCGAGTTAACCCGCCACTTAAAAAGCCTAATATGATGGCCACAAAACTTAGTGGAGAAACTAGCATTTCGTCGATATTTCGCTGGAACTTAGCACTAAAAAATGTAGAGACTACGTTTGAATAAGCATTATTAATAACGGCCATCATAATTAAACCAGGAACAATAAATTGCATATAAGTATACCCACCAATACTACCTAGCCGGGCTCCGATAATATTTCCAAAAATTAAAAAATATAAAGTAATTGTAATGACAGAAGGCAATAAAGTTTGAGACCAAATTCTAAAAATTCGAACGGTTTCTTTTCTTGCTATAGTTTTAAACCCTACCCACTGCACTTTCCACATATTAATGCCCCTCTACCACGTCTAAAAATAATTCTTCTAGGCGATTCGATTTATTTTTCATTCTATTTACAATAATACCCTGACCTTCAAGGTCTTTTACTACCGACAAGACCGTGTCGTCTTTGTGTAATTCTACCTCTAGTGTGTTTTCTTCAACGATTCTAAATTTATTATTACTAAATTCTTTTGGAATTGATTGTGTATACAAGATAACGGTTTCTTTACTTAGCTTTGCTAACAAGTCTTGAGTTTTTCCTTGTTCTATAATCTCACCCTTATCGATAATGGCAATTTTCCCGCAGAGCGACTCGGCTTCTTCTAGATAATGAGTTGTTAATATAATGGTTAAGCCTTTTTTGTTTTGTTCTTCTAAGAATGTCCACATAGATCGTCTTAGCGAAATGTCTACGCCCGCTGTGGGTTCATCTAAAATTAAGATATCGGGGTTATGAACAAGTGCTCTTGCAATCATCAAACGACGTTTCATTCCACCAGACAGCTTAATGGACGGTACTTTAGCCTTATCACTTAGGCCAAGCTGTTCAAATAGCTCTGCTGTACGTTTTCTTGAGATATCTCGGGCTACTCCATAGTAGCCTGCTTGATTCATTACTATCTGTGCGCAAGGTTCAAAAATATTAAAGTTAAATTCTTGAGGGACTACACCAATATGTTTTTTGGCTTCAGATGGATTTTTAATGACGTCGTTTCCGAGAATTTTAACGGTCCCAGACGTTGGGTGTAAAAGAGAACAGACAATACTTATTGTCGTTGATTTGCCTGCCCCATTTGGGCCTAATAGTCCAAATATGTCACCTTGTTCTATGGTGAGGTCAATTCCTTTAAGCGCTTCTACGCCACCAGAATAATTCTTTTTTAAATCACTAATTTCAATTGCTTTTTCTTTAGGCATAACACTCATGTTAACGACATTACCGATATAAGGAAAGAGCGGCTCCTATAAAAAGTGGTTTTAGTTCATCTGCCCTTTCTGCTGGTCAAGATTCTGAAATCAACAGAGTTAACGCTTCTTTAATTGCCTCTACAGATGTCCCGCTTACAGAGTCTGTACATGCTTTCATTTTAGGCATAAAGTAGTCAGTTTCGTATTTTTCAAAAGTATCATTGGCACTTAGGCCTTCTTTTCCGCCTTCAAGTATTATAGAGAAATTTTCTAAAGAGTAATCCAATGCATTGGAAATAGACGTGATTAACTGTTCTCTTTCTGGGATATCAACCGTCGAGCTAATAAGCTCAGATAGTAATGACTCTAGAAATTCGCAGATACGTGTTTATTTAATTTTCAGTAATTCTTCTAATGTTAAACCTGTAAGTGCCTGTGTTTTTTTGATTAAAAACCAAATTGCTATTACTAAAATTATAGATGAAGGCAGGGCAATTACGGGATAGCTTAGAGCGGTCATTTTCCCAAGCTCTTCATTAAAAGCAACGCTTCCTGGAGAGCTTACAACAATGACTCTGGCAAGTACGTAATTTAATACTGAAGACACTAAAAATGACAACCCAACAATCGTACTACTTCCTTTAAGAACGCTTTGAAACTTCGCTTCTTTGTCTTTGTCTGTTAGATGAGACTTTATATGGTCTAAGTCTAATAGATGCTCAAAAAGCTTTATAACAATGGGATATTTGCTGTTTTGGGAAGAAAATACAACGATGCAGATAATTAAAGGAATCAAGGCCTCTTTAATGGCTAAGTATTCGGGTTTGAGCTGAAAAAGACCGATTAAGCCGGTCAGTAAAATGCTGCTAAATCCAATTAAAGACAAAATA
>QFBU01000119.1 GCA_003265975.1 Candidatus Marinamargulisbacteria bacterium SCGC AAA071-K20 | reverse complement strand
TTAACGACTCATAAAACCTAACCATTGGAAATTCTGAAGAAGGGATCTCTCCTTCTGCTAAAGCACTCTCCACTTCAAGTAAATTTTTAAAAGATGCCAGTTGTTCACGATCAGCATCTGTAATGCTACCGTCGGCCGTTAGCTCGAGCTCGGCACAAGCCTCTTTTATTTTTAATAAAGTATCAAAGTTCTCAAAATGAGAATTGTCTCCAGGATTCTTAGTTTTCCAACCTGAGTTTAATTGATCACGATTATTTTTTAATAGCTTAATTAAGTCACTATCACCAGCTTTTGCAGGGCCCGCTCCTCTACCTTCTCTTTTGGTCATAGCAGCTTTCGCTGCATTTCTACCATCAAACTTAATGTCGCCTAACTTTGTAAATACGGAGTTAAGTGCCACCTTAGACGAAGAACACTCTCTCAACAAATTAATTGCTGTTAAGGTATATTTTTCAGTAAGAGCCAGGTCTTTAGAAGCCGCTAACGCGCTCTTGTATTCTGGCGCTTCAGTTAAATATACTTCTAGAGATTCACTTTCTTGACTAGTGATGTTTTCTTCATATTTTGAAATAAAAGCTTCTAGATTTACCTTCTCTTCAGCTCGAATGCTCCGACCCCTTCTAACACCTTCTTTAATATCGTCAAATATTTGAGGTCTTGCCTCTTTACTCGATTGGATATCCCCCGCCTCTGTTACTTTGTCTCCACAGATCGCATCAATCAAACAATTTCCACATCCCAGCACAGAAACTACTCCAGACGCGGGGCTCTCAACTAGTTTTGATACATCCTCGTCTGAGGATATATACATTGAGGCAACACTAAGATCTGAGCCTCCTGACGAACTTGATGGGCTTGAGGATCTTAAACCCGATGAAGGCGTAACGGACACATCAGGGCCAAATAATGAAGGGTCGTATGCAACCCACCCGTCCTCGGCTCCGGCTCCGGCTCCTCCGGCTCCTCCTCGAGCTTGAACGTGTACATCGGAGGGCAACAGACGCTTAATGGCTTGTTCTAGCTTACTTAAATAGGTATCTAAAGATTTCATTTCACTTGCTTTCAAAGTAATCATTCCACTGTTTGCTTCTCTTTTTATAGTTTCAAGTCCGTGTTGAAGATCTCCTAATGAAGCAATGTCTCCTGCTGTTGACGCCGACTTTAAAGCGGAGTCTACAATCTCTGACCTGAGCCCTCCAGACCCATCTTTTCTCATAAAAGTAGGTTCGTATCCACCAATGTTTCCATCGTCTACTTGCATGTGTATTTGAGAGGCGTGTGTAACTGATGTAGGACTTGATGATTTTGGAACTAAGTCTTTTAGGGTTGAAATTATCTCGTCTAGGCCTGCTCTTAATACATCTATTTGAACGAATAGATTCCCAAAATCCATATCAGGCATAGCAAATAATAAGGATGGATCAAAATCATCTCTGAGCGCTTCTAACGATGGAATGTCTTGTGTAGTCGGTCCCTTTATAAGTATTTTATCTACTAACGTATGCCCGACTTTCTTTAGTTCTCCTCTTTCATTATTTTGAGCATAAAACCCTGAACCTAAATTACCTACTCCTGCCATATTTTTTCCCCCCCGTGTACTCTTGCCTTACCCAAAACTCAAATTTCTTAAATATGTAACTAAATGTATTTAAGTGTAGAATATAGAGGTATCCGTAACGAATAAGGAGTAAAAAAAATGAACACGAAAGAAAAATTATTAGTAGGGGCTATTGCAGGGCTAGTGACAGTTGGTATGTCAGCGTCCCCAATTTTAGCTAAATCAAACAGCTCAAGCTCGTCTGCAGGCTACACTACCTCAGCAGCAGCTGACACTAATGCGGCAGCCGCGGCTACAAGCAAGGATGCTTGCAGTGGTAAAGATGGTTGTAAGGGTAAAGAGGCTTCCAAAGGGAAAGACAGTTGCAAAGGGAAAGACAGTTGCAAAGGGAAAGATGGCTGCAAAGGGAAAGATGGCTGCAAAGGGAAAGACAGTTGCAAAGGGAAAGATGGCTGCCCAAGTAAAGATGGCTGCCCAAGTAAAGATGATTCAAAAGAGTCTGGTGAAAAGAAAGGATTCTGGTCAAAGATTTTTGGTTAAACCCTAAATTATCATGACCTTACAGGCTACCCTAACATTGTTTAGGGTGGCCTGACATGTAACATGACAAAACGATTCGATATACCCAACTTAGGATTTGGACTTGGTTTAAGGCCAATCCATTTTCAAGATTTTATAGACAATAAACCCAAAGTAGATTGGCTTGAAATTATTTCTGAAAACTTCATGATAGACGGTGGTCGCTCACTTCATCACCTTGATTACTTTATAGACCACTACCCAATTATCCCGCATGGTGTGTCTCTTTCAATTGGGAGCGTGGATCCACTAGACTTTAACTATTTAAAAAAATTAAAAGCCTTAATCGACAAAATTGATCCCCCTTGGTTTTCGGACCATATTTGTTGGACAAAAATTCATGGTAAAAACCTTCATAACTTAATGCCACTCCCCTACACAACAGACACCATTAACTATGTCTCAGAAAAAATAAAAATTGTGCAAGACTATATGGAACGACCTTTCATTTTTGAGAATGTGTCTAGTTACGTCGAGTTTTCAGGAAGCCAAATGCCAGAATGGGACTTTGTTTCTCACGTTTCAGAAAAAGCAGACTGTGGCATTCTTTTAGACATTAATAATATTTTTGTGTCTGGTTTCAATCATGACTTTGACCCTAAAACATATATAAACAATGTCCCCAAAGACCGTGTCTTACAATTTCATATTGCAGGGCACAAAGACAAAGGCACTTATATTTTAGATAGTCATGACCATGAGATTAGAGACGAAGTTTGGGACTTATATAGCTGGGCAGCTCCTCAATTTGGTGAGGTGTCGGTATTGCTAGAACGAGATGACGATATACCACCACTACCTGATTTACTAGACGAATTAATCAAGGCCAAACAAACCTATGCCATCACTTCCTGAGTCACCACAACCACCCAAAGAACTTGTTGAATTACAAACGTGGTTTGCACAAGCCGTTGTTGCTCAAAATAAAAGTGCTAAGTCGTTTAAACCCGATCACTATTTAAACAGTTCAAAGCGCTTAAAAGCGGCTGAGCGATTAGAGATTTATATGGGAGATTACTGGCCACGAGTCTTAGAGTCATTAGCCGAAGATTTCCCCATGCTGAAATCATTTTGGGGAGACTCCCACTTCGATGACTTTATGAGAGATTACTTAAAAGCATTTCCTTCAACGTCATTTACGCTATTTCATTTAGGGAGTCAGTTACAAAAGTATATTGATGACTTCTATACTGAGAAAAACAAAAATTTAGTATTAGATATTGTACGACTTGAGTGGGCACGAATGCATGCATATATGGCTAAGGATGGGTTAGTATTTGACTCTAGTAAATTAAGTCCTGAAGAAGCCCGTCATCTCAGCGAAGCATCGTTACGATTCCATCCATCTGTCACTCTTTTACATCTCGAACACCCCTTGCTAAAACACACACTAGGCCACTCAT
>QFBU01000118.1 GCA_003265975.1 Candidatus Marinamargulisbacteria bacterium SCGC AAA071-K20 | reverse complement strand
ATGCCCACCCCCTTAAAATATAAGGAAAGCTTATGTCTTCTATATAATTATCGTATTTATTTATAAAATAGTGCAAAGTAATCATTAAGGGACGTTTATGTTCCTCTTTTTAGCGTTGGGAAATGCAAGAGAAAAAAAGGGGAGACAACACTGTAGGTAGTTGGACGGCTGCTCTAAAACAACTAAAGACAAAACTAGTTATTTAATTTCGCTTTAATATTTAAGCCGCTAGGTGATCACAAAAAGGGACAGTACTTTTAATTTGATTCCAGTCTTCAAAATTAATCCTGAGGTTATATTGTTGTTGTAAATTCAGCCAAAATTCTGGACCTGTTCGGAAATATTTTCCTAGACGATAGGCTGTATTTACAGTGATATCTCTCTTGCCATTAATAATTTGAGAAATCCGTCCTGATGGAACATGGATAGCAAGCGCTAACTGTCTCATATTTATAGACAAAGGCACTAAGAATTCTTCTAGTAAAATATTACCTGGATGTATTGGTGTAAGCTTTTTCATTTTCCATCTCCTTTTTATTAATGATAATCTACTATGTGAACGTTATATGCGTGACCGTCTTTCCAAGTAAAACAAACTCTAAACTGTTGATTTACACGTATCGAATATTGCCCTTTTCTATCTCCCTTTAATGCCTCTAGTCGATTAGAGGGAGGTAGTCGAAGAATATCAACCGATATTGCAGCATTAATCATAAGTAGCTTTCTTCGAGCACTATCACTTATAGATTCAAAGTTTTTGGAGTTTGATTTTTCTAGGAGAGCTGAACAAGTCCAAGCATAGTTAGTTAAAATATTTATTAACATCTAAGACTTTAATACGTCCTTTTTGAATTTCATTCTTTATTTCACACACTAGCTGTATTCCATCTACATCGTACTTATTAGAAAAATAATAAAGCTGTTGAGCTATTTCTGATTTCTTATACTTACATTCAATTAATAGTGTTAATTTTTCATCTCGAACTAATGCAAAATCAACTTCTTTATTATCTTTTGTTCGTAGATAGTGTAACTGCTCATCTTTCCCATAATAATCCGTACTAATTGTCACTTTCTGAAGAAGATGCAAAGCTACTAGATTCTCAAATTGGGCCCCTTTGTCATGAGTAATCAATCCAACATCATAAAAATAGATTTTAGGTTCTTTTAGGATAGTGCGAGCAATAGATCTTGAAAAAGGACGTACTAGAAATACAATAAACAATGACTCAAGAATCATTATGTATTTCTTAATAGTCGCAGCATGAAGCTCTAAATCTCTTGCTAAAGAGGCATAAGAAATTGGAGAACCCACCCTTTCCTTTAACAACTCTATCAAACTCTTAATTTTAGAAAGGTTATGAATGAACTCAAAGTCTAGTATGTCCTCTCGTATCAATCCATTTATATATTGATATCTCCATCTTTCACTTTCCACATCTGATTCAGCTAGAAACGGCTCTGGAAAGCCTCCCCTATTGATAAGTCTGGCAACAATTTTATTAACATTATTTGCCTTGCATTCAGAAATTGAAAATGGAAATAAATGATGTCTAAAAAATCGTCCTGCTAGAGAATCTCCTGTTTGATTAAACGCGTCTAACCGTGCACTACCTGTTACTAAAATATGTTGATGATCTAAGCGCGTATCAAATATTCCTTTAATAAAGTTCTTCCAATTTTCCATTTTATGGATCTCATCAAAAACAATTAGATCAACATCATCCACCCATTCATGGTTTAGGATTATCTTTCTGTGCTGATTATTATCATAATTTAAATAAATCCAGTTTTTATAGTGGGTTCCAATTTGTTTAGCTAACCAGGTTTTACCCACCTGTCTTGGTCCAACAAGAAAAACCATCTTTTTCTCTAAATCTTTCAATATTTGTTCTAATTGCAATCGTTTCATATTGACCATTATATAGAGCAATATAGAATAGTCAAGTCCATTGTATAATCCATTATAGAATAGTCGCTATATGTTTTTATATAATTTATACTGTCCTTTTTAAGGACACATTTTAATGGTTAGGATAATTTCTTTAATCAAAAAATATAAATGGTTTGCAAAGTAATATGATGTTTGGTAAAAAAACTAAATGAGAAAAATATGTTCAATGAGAATACTAAGCCAAGAAACAAGAGACAAAGAAGCCACTATTTGTCCACTAACTGCTCTTGAACTAACAGATGAAAATACATTTATACTTAACTGTGGGAGTGTAGAAATCAAAGTGAGTAGAAGTTTTATTGTGAGTTATTCAGGAGAAATGCAACGAGAATTTAAAACGCCTAATTGTCCATTTTGTAGGGATGAGGGTCATTATGGGAAAGCTCTTAAAGAGGCCGGTTTATATTCGAAACCATTTCGACCAGAAGACATTACTACTTACGAAGGGATTTTTATGATTTGTGAAGAAGCCAATGATCTCGTATTTGCTGCTTTAAGCGCCTATAACATCATTTCTGACCAAGAACGAGACAAAGCATATACTGAAATATGTGGCAGATTAATCGTCAGAAATGAGATTAATATGGAATTAGACTCTGATAATACAAGAATAATTCATCAACTTGCTCAAGATGGGTATAAGAAGCATATTATAATCTTAGTCAGAGATTATGGAATGAATCCACATGCAAAGCTCAAAGATGGACGAACAGCCGCAGATATTGCCCATAGTTATGGAAAAGAGGAAACACGAAGATACTTAGTTGATGAATTACATGTAGAACAAGCAGCTCCTACGGCTTTAGAGGACCCCCCTGAATCTACTGGTACTAACTGCACAATCATGTAAATGTTTAGAAAAGTGTATTTTTGGGTAAATCCATTTTAGAATACATATTTGGAGGGGTATATGGAGGTTGGAGCAGCAGGAGGAGCCGGGAGGCTAGTTAGATCTACACCGACAGAAAAGGCTGGGTTTAACGGTGCCGGAAAACAAGAATTGTTGGAAAGTAAAGTTCAACAGCTAAAAGAGCACTTAGAAACTGCTGATGAGGGTGGTTTAGATATCAAATATTCAGATATACAAACTCCATTTTTCGAACTACTAGATCTAAAGGCAGGTAGTGGAAAACATGTATTTAAGGCGTGTGAAATTCTATCCACAGCAGTTTTAAACATTTAAAAAACATTAAAAAATCCAAAAATTAAACAAAAAGCGTTAGCTTCCCTAGAATTATTGAATAACGAGAGAAACAAATGGACAAGTACCAATGGACGGGTTAAGGCTTCCCTAAAAGGGAAAGTGATTACCAAAAATAACTCAACATCAGCAGGGTTTGTACGAGATCAGATTTCATCTGATAAACGTAGGATTAATCAGGAGAAACAAAAAAAGAAGCGTGTTGAAGCTACGGCACAAAAAGACTCTAGCTCTAGACAAGTTGCAGATTTGCAAGCAAGGCTTGATGCCCTTAGAGACGACTGAATTATATCCCCCCAAAAAAAAGTATTAATGAGGGCCAATCTAGCGACCGATAATCTCCTTGATCAAAAAGCTGGCGCAAACTCGTTTGCTTTAGCGAGGAGTCAAGCCAGCTAAGCTTCACCATGAAGCTTTATCTTT
>QFBU01000117.1 GCA_003265975.1 Candidatus Marinamargulisbacteria bacterium SCGC AAA071-K20 | reverse complement strand
ATTCTGACTGTGTATTATTTGGAGAAATTGCCTTTGCACCTTTTGAAAGAATAATTTCTCATGGCATCGACTTTGGACCTACAGCCTTGTGGTTGATGGGAGGAATACTCCTTTTAAATGCAACGTTTATAATTGTCTTTTACAAAGAACTTAAGTTAGTAACCTTTGACGAAGGACTAGCAAAAGCATTAGGGTTTTCACCCATTTTTATTCATTATGCCTTAATGATGGTCACCAGCATCACAGCTGTTGGCGCCTTTGAGTCTGTAGGCTCGATACTAGTGGTCGCCTTAATGATTACGCCACCTTCTACGGCTTATTTACTAACTACTAGTCTGTCAAAAATGATCTGGCTAAGTTTAGCATTTGGAAGTATGTCAGGGGTAGGGGGTTACTTTATGGCCTTTATTTTTGATGTGTCTATTTCCGGGGCTATGGCCACCGTAAGTGGATTGATTTTCTTAACGGCTTTGTTTTTCTCACCAAGAACTGGAGTATTATATAAGCTACTTTTACACAAACAACAAAAGGTACAATTTGCGGCAAAAATGTTACTGGTTCAGCTTCTTGACCATGAAGGAAAAGAAAATGAAAAACAAGAAAATACTATCAGAAATATGATTGATCATATGGGATGGAAGCCACTCTTTGCGAAACGAGTAACTAGGTGGGCTGTGCAAAGGAGTTATATTCTTCGCGATGAAGATTTTTTGAAATTGACGTCACTGGGTCGAGCTATGGCTCGTCAGGTAATGGTTACTGAACAGTAGTTATTCTGGCTCTGTCTCATCTAAAACATAAATTCCAAAAAAGCGTAAAAAAAAACAGACATGTACTCGTTTTCTAAATTCCCGTTCTAAACTGTGTGAAAATGAAATTACCCCTCTCTGTAAAGGAGCATGATCAATTGTTTTGAACCCTCTGATCTTCAATATTTCTTCAATATCTCGATAGCTCAGGTGGATAATTGTAATTTTTGAATAGGCTTTTCATTTTTCGACTTATCTTCATCTGACACCTCTGTTTTGGTAGAAGTTTATCAGTTTGTGCTTAGCTGTGCGACAGAACCGAAACGAAACAACACTTAGGCCAGCGTCACGCCTATAATATAACTATCGTTTTACGCTAGGAATAAGGCCAAACAAAATAATAGTAACTTGAGTCAAGGTAAATGCAAACAACCACATAAACGCGCTGTCCATAAAGCCATAAGAGTGCAGGCCAACCCCTAACATATTCACCCCAAACCAAGAAAAACTAGTAATAATATTTCCAAAAACAGCCATTACCATAAACCCTTTTGATCTAATATGACCACTAAGCCTGGCGTGCAGCATAATGGCGCACCAAAGTACTATCATCAACGCACCATTTTCTTTAGGATCCCATCCCCAAAAACGTCCCCAAGACTGATCTGCCCAAATACCGCCAAGGACTGTTCCGACAAAACTAAAAAACAAACTGAAACAAACAACCCCAAACGTCATTTTCACTAATTCCTTTTGAGTCTCGTCATTTATTACCGCTGAAAATTTGTCCTTAAAAATATAAACAATCCCTAAAAAGCCAGCTAAATATGTCCCGCTGTAGCCAATAGTAATAGTAACCACATGGGTAGAAAGCCAAAAGTTAGAATCTAAAACGGCTTGCATCATCTCCATCGTATCGCCACCTGTTAAGGAAAGATGATGCGCAATTATAAGAGACAAAAAACCAATAAAAGACGAAATAAAAATGCCCATCTTATTTTTAAAATGTTTCTCTAAATAAAGTCCTAATAATACCGCAATCCATCCTACGAAAATGGCGGAAGAATACAAGTTAGTAACAGGAGGGCGCCACTGTAAAAGCATACGACTTAATAAGCCTATGGTATGAATTGCAAAGGCCCACTTTAAAAATAGTGAAGAACTTGAATACAAGCTACCCTTAAAAAATATCCAAGACAAACTCACTAAAATAAACGACAAAATATATAAAATTATACTCTTGTAAAAGGGTTGGATTTTATTAAATAAGACTTCATATTTGGCACGGGAAAGTGCCGTCGGTGTGTGGGAAGAAAAATAACTTAAAATATCAGAAGCAGCAGCGTTAAAGTCTTGAAATTTATTGCTTTGATACGCAGAAAATAGTGCAAAGTAAGGAGGCATCAAGGGATGCAAATCATGCGACCCAAGGTAATGCTGAATGGCCTGACCTGAAGACATCCAATCACTCTCTTTGTCTTTTATTGGAAAGGGTAAAAACTGTGTAATGGAAGCCGAGTACTGAGCGTCTTTATAAATATGGTTTAAAAAGGTAAAAAGAGTTCGGTCATTCATAGTGAGTTTTTTTTGATTTCCGTGTCGCTCTACCAGGGCTTCTCTTTCGTCTGAAAGACGGTTCATTTTAGTAAAGTGCTCAGAATAAGAGGGGATCCCTTCTCTAAAATAACTATTTTTTAATTTATGATAAAAATAGAGTCGGTCATATAAATTTATTAATGCTTTTTGGTAAACAGAGCGTTGTGGATCTTTAAGTTCTCGTGCCTTTTCTGCCTGTTTTTTAAGGACTTCTTTAGAGCCTATGAGTTCCATAAACGACGCAAACTTTTGCTTTTCATCTTTAATACCAACCAGTGTTTTAAGGTCTGGATTATGAATAAAAAATACTTTTAGTTGGTCTGCTTTTTTAGAGTTAATTACAACATCAAGAAACCACGGGATAGCTTGAAGTTTATGATCTTCAATAGTTACTGCTTGTTTTCCAGAAATGACAATAAGTGCATGCCTTGCTACAGAATCAAGCGGTTTAACCCTACCATTATGAACCACAGGTATTTTAGAAAAAGAATCTAAATCAAAGTCGCTTTTAGGCCCCTTATACTGAATAAAAATACTTAAGGTAATTAAAAAAACTAGTAAAGGAAGACCCCATCTTTTCATTATTTTTTCCTTTTTGTAAATCTTTTCAAAGACAATAAAAAATGCCATAACAATCCAAAAGAGATTAGTATGCAAGATAAATACGGAAACAACCAACCAGGGTTTTCAACCACTTGTAAAACTGACAATGTTTCGTCTTTACCAAAACTAGCTTGATAGTAGGTTTTCCCTTCGTATCTTAGAGGGTTGTTCATATAAATTAGTACCTCACGCTCTTCATTGTTAGACGCATTAGACAGGTGGACTAAGCTAGAATAATTTTTAGGGATACTGGTACCTATATATCTATCAAATTTAAAATCGTTTAGGGTGATAAAATAATCAGTATAATATCTGAAATAACGAAGAGATATCTCAAGATTTTTACCTCCAATGCTAACATGTTGAGGAGCTCCAAGCGTTGCCGATACAAGCCACGTCCCTAAGGACTTTTCCCCATCAAAACATTCAATAATCGCCGCGGGCATATTAACCAGGTCTTGTTGGGTAACTACAGGTAGCGGAGTGATATATAAACTTCCACCAATTCCCTGAGTAATTTTTGGAAAAGTATAGCGCATATTTTTAATAGGGTCTCGAGAGACATAAGCATTTTCAAAATAAATTAATACCTCAATAGTAAAAGGTAGATCAGGATGACTAAGTCGATTCATTTTTTCTAAC
>QFBU01000116.1 GCA_003265975.1 Candidatus Marinamargulisbacteria bacterium SCGC AAA071-K20 | reverse complement strand
GCTTATGTTTCGTATAAAAGAAAACGTCCAAGAAAATCTGGGAAGCCTTTATAAATGAAAAATTACTCTATTAAAGAATTAGCTACACTCATAGGAACTACTTTTAACGAAAATGGTTTAGATGCAGTTCTAGTAGGTGGAGCATGTGTGTCTATTTATAGTTCTAATAAATTCATGTCGTTTGACCTTGATTTAGTGTCTAATGCTCCAATTAAAGACATAGAAATAGTTCTGAAAAAAATTAACTTTTATAAAGAAGGTAAATATTTTAGACATTCAGACAGTGAGTTCTTTATTGATATTGTGTCTCCACCAGTAGCAATAGGTGAAGAATTGATAACAACTTTTAATAAAGTAAAAACTAAGCTGGGTGAGATAAACTTACTTACACCTCTCGATTGCGTCAAAGATCGACTGGCTGCGTTTTATCATTGGGACGACAACCAGTCTTTAATACAAGCTCAAAGCATTTTTAATAAACTTTTAACTAAAACCGACCTAAAAACCATTGAAACTTGGTCAAAATCTGAGAATCATCTTAAGAAATTTGAAGACTTCAAGAAAGATCTTAAGTTATAACTAGCACGTTAAGTATTTATTTTCTACAAATGTCCCTCCTATACATAAAGGACGTTATGTAAACTTTGATATCGAAAAAACAACTATGGATATGGATCGATGTCAAAAATATAACGATTAAAACAGACAATGGGGCGTATGCTATTGGTTCTATGAGATCGTTCAAAAAAAGTGCCTTTAATTAAGTAGATTTTAAACTAAACCTCGCTAATAACATCAAACCCCTTAAAACTTCCTGTTATAGCTAAACAAATTAATTTTTTACAAATCTTTTTCCTCTTAATTTGAGCGGAGATTTCATTAAGTGTAGCTCCTGATCCAACCGCATCATCAATCAATAATATTGTATTAAATTCATTATTTTCCGTGACTACCATCGTATTCCTAGCATTCTCAATTCGATCATCCAATTTTGAAAGTGTCTTTTGAGGAACAATTATTGGTGTTTTTACTTTTTCAATTGACACAACTTTTAATCCAAAGCTCACTTTCTTTTCTAATTCTTTCATTAACTGCACTTCTCGTTTCACTGTAGGTGGGGCAAAAGCTATACCATCAACATTATATTTTTTTATAATTTCTTTTATCGGATCAGAAATGTATTGAATCAAGCTATTAATGTAGGTATGAGTTTGACTCTGTTTTGCATACAACAACATATACCCTAGTTTAGTTTTCCCAAATCTCTCAATCGCGTAAAAATCCAAATAAAACAAGTCATCCATCCATACATTTTTAAAGGTCTTTTTCATCTTTGCTGTCCCATTTATATGAACGCCATCCTTGTATAAATTATATCTTTCACACGTTGACATGTACTCATTTGCTGTTTTATTAATTGGACAATTTCTTTTTTTACACCAGTATCTAAATCCGTCTACGCCTTTCTTTTCGACCCCTAATGGAGTCACTGTATAAAAATTAGTTTTAATGAATTGCAAGACTTTATTGTCTTCAATGTCTTCTTTATTTAACTCTAATTGATCCTGAGAAATTTGATAAAATACCTTAGGAGAGGAGCCTATTTTTTCAATCTTCTTTTCATTAAGGAGTTTCTTAATTTGCTTAAATAACGCTTGTGACGATATCTTAATTTCCTCAACTAATTCTTTTGGAGACACCCTATGGTTTTCTTGAATGTATGAAAAGATTCTCTCTCTTGTATTTGTTTTTGGCATACATGCACTTTACTATAGTTTATAGTTTAGTGTCAACTATAAACTATAAACAATAAAGGCTTGTAATCTTGAATTTTAATTTACTAATGAAATACTCTCATAGCATTAATAAAAAGATTATAGATCCTAGCAGCATACAAGTTTTAGAGGTTTATAAGGTACTTACATTGGTTTTGCTCCGTTTTACTAAAGCGTTTCACTCTTGGTGTTTTGGAAGCAAAAGGGCTATAGTTGGCAAACTCGATCCTGATACAACCAAATCTGTTTTATCCCACGTCTTTTCACCTTATAATCCTGAATCATTAAAACCAATTGCCAGGTTATTAATCGAAAATAAGGGCTCAGCTTCCGATTTAGAAAACATATATTATGATGGTCTTCGTGGTTTAGAGAACTTAGCGCGCTTAGGTTCTATCGAAAACTTAAATAAATGGCTAATCAATCCACCAAACGTCCCATAAACGGTCGTTAATGATGACTTTGTACTTTTTTATAAATAAAAACGATAATTATATAGAATACATAAACTTCCCTTATATTTTAAGGGGGTGGGGATCATTAAGACTCGGACTAAAAAGACTTAATGAAATAAAAAAAATAAGGAGCTTCATTATGAATCCAGTAGGAGCAAGAGTAGGAGTAGCAAGAGGAGGCGCAGGAGGAGTAGTAGTAGCAAGACGAGTACTACCAAGACCAGCAGGTGCAGGAGCAAGACCAGTAGTAGCAGCAGTAGGCGCAGGTGCAAGACAAGTAGGAGCAGCAGAAATAGCACTCCTGCGTACCCTCACCCAAGAAGTAAAAAATGAGAGATTATTAGAAGCAGCTAAGAACGGTGAGACAGAGGCAGTCAGCGCGTTAGTTCAGGCAGGGGCGGATATAGAGGCTATAAATAATAATGGAGATACGGCTCTTATATTGGCAGCTTATAAAGGTCAGACAGCGTCAGTCAGAGCGTTAGTTCATGCAGGGGCGGATATAGAGGCTACAGATGATTTTAGAAATACGGCTCTTATCTGGGCAGCTTTTTACGGTCATACAGAGGCAGTCAGCGCGTTAGTTCAGGCAGGGGCAAATATAGAGGCTACAGGTGAGTATGGATATACGGCTCTTATGGGGGCAGTTCTTAACGGTCATACAGAGGTAGTCAGAGCGTTAGTTCAGGCAGGGGCGGATAGAGAGGCTACAAATAATAATGGAAAGACGGCTCTTATGTTTGCAGCTGAGAACGGTCGGACAGAGGCAGTCACACAAGCTATAAGGGACGGGAAAAAAGCCTTAATTGATGAATTTCAAGAGGTTAGAGAAGAAATGGTAGGGGTTTCATTAGTTTCACGAAAGGGAAAGCTTCCCCTTCCATTAGATATGGAGAAACTCATCAAGAGTTATCTTCCTGAATTATCAGACGCACAGAACAACATGGCCAAAAAATATATAAGCGAATAGTAGTGTCCGGTAAAAACAAAATGCCCCAAGGATTGGGGTTAGGCGGAGGAAACCCTGTTTTCCTGGCTGTCCATAGACTTGCATATCCATAGTTTTTTGCAAAAGAATTATCGTTTTCTTAGATCCCCCAGGTATAAGTTAATTACTACTGATTCAAATATAAAGAGTAATTCCACGATCAGCTGCCCTCAACTTGAGGGCAGTTGCTCTTTTATCCCCACTAAGCCCCGTGTCTCTTAGGTCAATTAATTCAATACTTTTACTAGAATTAATCAAAGACTCTAATGCGTCAAAAATATCATCTGTAATAGGATTTCCCTGTAAGAACAGGGATTTCACTGTCTTGTTGCTTTCAAGTGCCTTTAAAAGGTAAATAGCACCTTCTGAACTTATCTCATTGTCCGACAACA
>QFBU01000115.1 GCA_003265975.1 Candidatus Marinamargulisbacteria bacterium SCGC AAA071-K20 | reverse complement strand
AATTTAGATAGTAAAGATCTATCTGCTTCTTCTTTAAAGAAACTAGAAAATAATTTAGAGATGCCTTCTCCAAACTTAAGCATATTATTTCCTACAAATCCGTCACAAACGACAACATCTACTTTTCCTAAAGTAATTTCTTTTGCTTCAATGTTTCCTATGAAATTAAAGGGAAGTGATTCTAATAAAGGAAAAGTGGCTTGAGTTAATGCATTGCCCTTGTCTTTTTCTTCTCCAATACTGAGAAGTCCTATTTTTGGATTTTCTCTTTCCAAAATAAATTGTGCAAAAAAATCACCCATTATTGCAAACTCAACTAGATGCTGAGGCTTACAGTCTACGTTTGATCCTAGGTCAAGAATGACAAATGGCTTTGTTTTAGATGGAAATATACCCGCTAAGCCAGGTCTTTCAATGTCCTTAGAACGACCGAGAATAAATGTGGAGGCGGCTAAAACGGCGCCCGTGTTTCCTGTAGAAACAAATCCATCGGCTTGTTTATCTTTTACGAGATTAAGGCCAACGTGTATGGAAGAGTCTTTCTTTTTTCGGAATGCTTTAGTGGGCGACTCAGCGGTTTCAATAACTTCGCTAGCGTGACGCAAGTGAAGTTTCGAAATATCAGATTTGGAGTGCTTTGAAAGTTCTATATCTATGAGGTCTTTATCGCCAACAAGTATGATTTCAATAGGATACGCTTTAGTTGCTAGGATAGCGCCTGCAATGTTTGTCTTAGGTCCACAATCACCACCCATAGCGTCTAAAGCTATTTTGATCAATTAAGCGTCCTTAGGAGTTGCTTTTTTTTCTTTGATCTTAACGATTTGTCTGTTTTTATATGTTCCACACTCTACACAAGCGTAATGTGGCCTAGTTTTAGTGCCACACTTAGGACAAGCGCGTAAGTTAAGGGGTGCAATTTTAAAATATGCTTTTTTTATTCTTTTTCTTGATTTTGAATGTCTTCTTTTTGGTACTGCCATTTTACTTCCTTACTTATAAAGTACAAGAGGGTATAATAAAGACTTGGATACAATTTGTCAATCCTGCTTAGTACTTTTTAAAAATGGGGGATATTGACTAAATTTAACAATTATGTTAGTTTTTTTGGATGAGTACTGTAATTTATGATTCAGAGCATGCAGATGAATCTCGAGAATTTTCGTTACTATTAGCTATCACAACTATATTGTCTTCTTCTTTTAATTTGAAAGAAACCTTGACTCATATATTTGATGTTCTTCATCATAATGTGAGCTTAATTAAAGGGACTTTGTCTTTATACGACGCCTATTCATATGACTTGAAAATAGAGGTATCGTATGGTTTTTCTGATGAAGAAATTAAGTCAGGCCTTCTAGAAAAGTGGTTGGTTGTAAGTAATAAAACGCTTGATACTGAACAAGCTACTATTATTCCCCATGTTGAAGAAGAAGTCTCTATTATTGGTGAGCATGATCCAGAATTGTTAAATGATGAGTCATTTATTTGTATTCCAATTATTATTGGGGACTCTAAAATTGGTGCAATTAGTTTAGATTTTCAATATAAAAATGACAAGAACTTGTTTCAAAATATAAAGTTTTTCTCAATTATTAGTTTAATGATTGGGCAAGAAATTAAACTAATGCAGCTTCTAGAGAAAGAAAAAGAATCACTTAGAAAAGAAAATATTAAATTAAAAGTAGACTTAAAAGAAAAGTATAATATTCATAATATGATTGGTCGTAGTGCCCCTATGATTGATATTTATGAGCATATTATGCAGGTGGCACACTCTAACGCAACTGTGTTATTGAGTGGAGAGAGTGGGACTGGTAAAGAGCTGGTCGCCCATGCCATTCATTATAATAGTAATCGAGCAGAACAACCTTTTATTAAGATTAATTGTGGAGCAATACCAGAAAATTTATTGGAGTCTGAATTCTTTGGATACGAAAAAGGTGCTTTTACTGATGCTCAAGAAACGAAAATGGGGCTCATAGAGGCTGCAAATGGGGGGACTGTTTTTTTAGATGAAATTGGAGAGCTTCCAATATTAATGCAAGTAAAAATACTAAGAGTTCTACAAGACAGAGAGTTTACTCGAGTCGGTGGAATTGAAAGTTTTAAAGCAGATATTAGAGTCGTCGCTGCTACTAACAAGAATTTAGAGGAGGAAATTAGTCAAAAACGATTTAGAAAAGATCTTTTTTACAGGCTAAATGTTTTTCCTATTATTTTACCTCCACTTAGAGATCGTGCGATGGATGTATTGTTGCTTGCGGAACATTTTCTTGAAAAATTTAGTAAAGAAAATAGTAAAGAAATTAATGATATTTCTCAATCTGCTTTAAAATTACTAAATGATTATGATTGGCCTGGTAATGTCCGTGAATTAGAAAATTGTATGGAACGTGCCACTATTTTGTGTCAAAGAGATACTATTTTGCCAATTCATCTTCCTAATCATTTTCAAAAAAACAATGAAAGATTAATGATCCCTGAAGGGGATGACAGTATTGATAGCTTTACTTTATTAGTTGAAAATTTTGAAAAAGAGATTATTTCAAATGCTCTAGATTCTACTCATGGTAATTGTTCGAAAGCAGCAAGAACGCTTGGTACGACTCATCGAATATTGTCTTATAGAATGAGAAAATTAGGCCTTAGTAAGACTGACTTTCGAAGCTCTGATAAATGAATCAAATAAAGGGTGACAGAGGTAAGGTCTAGACTTGAACTCTGGATGAAACTGGCAAGCTACAAACCAAGGATGCTCTCTATTTTCAATTACTTCCACTAAACCATTGTCAGGACAGATCCCTGAAAAGACAAGTCCATATTCTTCTAACTGCTTTTTGTAATCATTGTTAAACTCATATCGATGTCTGTGTCTTTCGAATACTAAGTCTGCATTGTAAGCAGCTTCTAGCTTTGATCCCTTTAAAACCTTACAAGGGTATGATCCGAGACGCATTGTTCCGCCTTTTTTACGAATATTCTTTTGATCTTCCATTCGGTCAATTACTGGGTATTTAACTTCTTCGTTGAATTCTCTACTATGAGCGTCTTTTAGTCCTACCACATTGCGAGCAAATTCGATTACTGCAACATGCATACCAAGACATAATCCAAAATAAGGGATATTGTTAACTCTTGCATAATTTGCAGCTTTTATTTTTCCTTCTATGCCCCTGTCTCCAAATCCTCCAGGAATTAAAATGCCAGAAACATTTTCTAGAAAATCTTTTGCATCTCCGCTTTCAATTCTTTCTGAGTCAACCCAATGGATAGTTACATCACAAAAGTTGGCGGCACCAGCGTGTTTAATCGCTTCTGAAATACTTATATATGAGTCTGAAAGTTTTAAATACTTTCCAACCACAGCTATATTTAAGGTAGGTTTTTCTTTGTTATGTATAATATTTACAAAGTGTTTCCAGGCTTCTATGTTATTTGTTTTTTCAGGTAAACTAAGTTTTTTTGTAACAACATTATGAAAATTTTCTGATTCAAGATTTAAGGGGACGTCATAAATACTTTTTGCATCTTTACACATAATTACTGATTCTTTTTCAACATCACAAAATAGGGCGATTTTACCCTTAATGTCTGAAGGGAATGGTTTCT
>QFBU01000114.1 GCA_003265975.1 Candidatus Marinamargulisbacteria bacterium SCGC AAA071-K20 | reverse complement strand
GCATACGAGATGGTTTCTACATTATTGAGTGATAGTGCAGGCGGTGACAAACTTGATGCATTGCATATTAATGTACTTTTAACACCAGTAAGAGGTTTGGCTTTCTTAGTTAAGAAAGACGCTAGGCTACTCAGAAAACATAAAGCAAATATTTTAAGAGCGCTTAGACAAGTAAAAGCAGAAATAAAAGCAGAGCCAACAAGTCATGGACATGGAGACTATACCGTTGCAGATATTGATCGTTTATTAGCTAGATTAACAGTTTCAAATTCTGGAGTTAATGAGGGTGCAGTAGGAACAACAATGAAGGTAGCGGTAGCGGGTAAAAAAAGGTCTTTTACTTTTAGAGGTGGATGGGAAGAGTCTATTGGGAAATATAACAATGAGGGAGCTAAACGTTTAAATAATACTATGGCTAGTAGGTTAGAGTCTTTGTTGCGTGCTACAGAGCTTCCTACAGGAAGAGACTTAGCCGTATTTAGAAACCTAGGGGCGGCAGCACATGTGGCAATGGACTTAAATGAAATGTGGGCAAATAATGATTTTGCACGAGCTGATGTTGGGTCTAATCAATTTAAATTTCCTGCGGCTTGGGGTGTACTTGATAATTTAATGGGGATTAAAAGTTATACGGGATGTATGAGTGCTAAAGACAGAACGCTTTGGGTGAAGTCTGATGAAAAAAGTAAGATGCAAATTATACAAGCGAAAGAGCAATTGCAGTTAGAAAAATTAGACGTATTTTTAAAGACAGCTATTAAAGATGATAGATTAACCCGGGCCGAATATGAGGCAGATAAATCGATATTAACTTCTCCAAGTTTTAGAATTGATGATTTAGAGGCCGTTTTAGTCTCAAAAGCGGCAGGGGCTTCTGTTACTCAAGCTATACTGGACCAAGTAAAAGTAGTTACGATGAATGCGCAAGAGGCACTGAATTTAGTACCGAATGAGGATGGATCTGTACATGGAATAATGGAAAGAAAAGATGTTAGTAGATCTGTAAATGATCTTGATATTAGTAAACTTGGGACGAGTGCCTCACTTCGTTCATTAGACGGTGCAGCTTTTAAAGCAATGCAACTGTTTCCAAGGACAAGTCCAGTTAGTATTTACACTTATCAAGATGACGCTTTAATTGCTCAATTTGAAACAGGGAACCCAACAATAACTGCCGATAAATTAGCTCAACTACAAGAACAACATTTTGAGAGGCAAAGTTTCAGGTCATGTATAGGAACATCCTTGCAAGTGACGGGACAAAATACAGGCGCATTAGGATCAAAACTTCATTTTTCAGACTCCATTGGGCAACTAGCGTCAGGCTTTAATAGAGCGTATGTTATGTATCAATGTTTAAATTCAGATGCAGCGGACCCAACAGATTTATTTAAAAGCTTAACTAGTTTAAATGAACTTGTAAAAGGAGACGCCACTACAGCAGAAACAAGCCTTTACTTTCAGCATAAATTTCAAGAAGCAATGCAGGTAGCAAACCCAGGAGAAAAATCGACAGCATTATTAAATGTTTTAAAAGAATTGGAAGAAGCAAAATTTCAAACCACTAGAGTCCACGCAAAAGTTAGTTCGTAGTATTCAAAATTAAGGTATAAACCCTCTCAATATCAAAGCCCCAGTCTTATATAAAATAAGACTTCGTTAGTATGTGACGTTCCAAATTGAAGCATTTTTTTATTTTAAAACAGATGGCGTTTTTACTGAAAACCAAATAGCTTGAAAGAGATCTTTCTTTTTATTTTCTTTTTGTGAGTAAAATTCATCAATATTGTAGTGGTGTTCTTCTAATGTTTTATTGGGAATGACGTTACTGTAGTTGTCCATCATTTGAAGGAACTCTATTTTTTCTATTTGTTGTAATTCTCTACTGTAAATTAAAGCTGTGGTGTAGCCCGCGCTTACCCCTTTTAAATAGCTAGAAATAATAAGGGACTGAGTTCCTTTTGGGAGTTTTCTCCACGTTTTTCCGTTGATCCCAAACTCTGTAGAATGAGACTCGGCGGCGTTGAGGCTTGTTGCAAGAATAAAAAAGGTGACAAGAATAGCAGATTTAAACGTCATAATATTAATAATTTAACATTCTACTCCAAAAACTGCTAGACCTCCTTTTGATGTTTCTTTATAGGTAGATTTCATGTCTTCACCAGTTTTTTTCATGGTTCTTATCACTCTGTCAAGTGTTATCTTTCTATTTTCAAGTGTTCTCTTTAAGGCTAATTGAGCTGCGTTTACAGCTTTTATAGCGCCCATTGCGTTTCTTTCAATACAAGGGATTTGAACCAATCCTTTTATGGGGTCACAAGTTAATCCTAAATGATGTTCCATGGCAATTTCTGCTGCACATTCTACTTGTTGGGGGTTGCCTCCTAGTAAGGCTGTGAGCCCGGCTGCTGCCATAGAAGACGCGACACCCACTTCTCCCTGACATCCCATTTCGGCACCAGAAATTGAGGCGTTTGTTTTGAACAGATACCCTATCGCACCTGCTGTTAGAAAAAATGTTCTTAATTCTTGTTTTCCAATGGGTCTTTCAAACTTTTCAAAGTAATGAAGTACAGAAGGAATTATTCCTGCAGCGCCATTAGTAGGTGCTGTTACTACACGACCACCCGCTGCGTTTTCTTCGTTTACTGCGATAGCGTACATCGACAACCATTCCATGGCTTCTGTTGCTTTATTTGCGATTTTTCCTGATTGTAAATCGTTATGTAAATCTTGGGCTCGCCGTTGTACTTTTAGTCCGCCTGGTAATTCGCCTTCTTTGCTAGTGCCTCGTTTAATGCAGTCTTTCATAGTGGTCCAAAGAAACTCTAGTTGAGAGTCAATTTCAGTATCATTTTTTAAGGCTTTTTCGTTTTCCAAAACTATCTCACTAATACTGCAGTCCTTATCAATACAAAAACTTAAAAGCTCATCACCTGTTTTAAAATTATTTGGGAAGTCAAAAGTCGACGCTTTAGTCGCTGGCTGAGATTGTTTTAAAATAAAGCCTCCGCCAATTGAAAAGTACCTTTCTCTTTTAAGTTCTTTATTTAGCTTGTCATAGGCGATACAGTCTAAAGTATTAGCATGAGCCCCTTTTGGTAGTTTTGGAGTGAAATCTATAGTTACTTTAGTGTCATCTAATAAATCTTTATGTAGTTGATTAGCTAGTTCCGGGTCGACTGTTTCTGGGTCTTCGCCTTTTAGTCCCAACATAACAGCTTTGTCGCTGCCATGTCCTTTACCTGTTAATGCTAATGAGCCATACAAGGTGACCGTAATAGATCTCACATTGCCTAAATCTAGACCCGTAACAAAGTCTTTGGTAGCCTTCATAGGCCCCACTGTATGAGAGCTGGATGGCCCTATTCCTACTGTAAAAAGTTCAAAAATACTTATCATATCCTTTAAAATATGAATTATATTTTGAGAAAATGCAAGTTGTAATTTATTTGTTTCTTATTTATGGCATTTTATTTTCTATTCTATTCTATTCCTTAAGTCTTGATCTGTTATAATTACTGGATGACTTTTCAAATTACTGACAATCACTTTCAAGACGCATTATTCCAATTAGATGTAGGTTCTTCTAAGTGGGCGGCTCTAAGTTTACAAGACCGACTAGCCCCTCTTTCGAAATTGTCA
>QFBU01000113.1 GCA_003265975.1 Candidatus Marinamargulisbacteria bacterium SCGC AAA071-K20 | reverse complement strand
AGTTCTAAACAGAGAAAAGAAGTTTAAATTTAATTTTTAGTAGTTTAAATTGTTGGATGTTTCTTTAATTTTTTTGGTATTTTCTTTTAAGAGAGTAAGAACGTTCCAGTAGCCTTTTAAAAAAGACTCTCTATGTGAGTCGGCAATGGTTAACGAATATGTCTTTTGATTTAAAGTTAACTGTTTCTTTTCTATATCTAAGTGTAATTCTAAACTTGGATCGGCTTCAATTATTTTTGAAATGTCGTCTAGAACTGCTTTACTTGCTGTAAATAATGGGACCCCAATTGCCTTACAGTTTCCTGAAAATATTTCTGCGAAACTTTCGCCAATGAGTGCGTTAATTCCGAAGCGATGAATAGCTTGAGGAGCGTGTTCTCTTGACGAGCCGCAGCCAAAGTTTCGGCCCACTATCATTACAGATGCACCTAAATACTTGATATCATTTAGAGGGTGTTGCTTTGGTGTTTGGTCTGCTTCAAAACGCACATCATAGAATAAATAATTGCCCATATTTTCAAAGGAAATTTCTTTTAAGAATCGTGCCGGAATTATCCGATCAGTGTCCAAGTCAGCGCCGGGAACAGTTATTCCGCGTCCTTTTACTTCTTTTATAATGGTCATTTTAAAACCTCTCTTACATCTACTACAGCACCTTCACATGCAGCGGCGGCGGCCATAGCAGGGCTCATTAACAAAGTGCGTCCTGTTGGGCTTCCTTGTCGTCCCATAAAGTTTCTATTACTAGTTGAGGCACATACTTGATCGCCTTCTAATTTATCGGGATTCATCGCCAAACACATCGAACAACCGGCTTCTC
Source organism: Candidatus Marinamargulisbacteria bacterium SCGC AAA071-K20 (assembly GCA_003265975.1). GTDB lineage: Bacteria > Margulisbacteria > Marinamargulisbacteria > AAA071-K20 > AAA071-K20. The sequence goes on along the minus strand of QFBU01000113.1, from coordinate 2,902 downwards.
GCCATTCGGCTCCTGCTGCTTTAAAGATCTCGTGTAATCCTTCTTTTTCAGCGGCTTCTTTTATTTGTTCAGAGCCTGGCACAACAATGGCTTGTACGTTTGGGTTTACTTTTCTACCTTCAAGTACTTTAGCGGCTTCTCTTATATCTGAAAGCCTTGAATTGGTACATGACCCAATAAATGCGACATCAATTTTCTTGCCTTTAATTGGTGTTTCAGGCTTAAACTGCATATACTCATACGCCGATTCGGCCACTTTTCTGTCGTCTTCAGAGTAACTGTTAAGTGCTGGTAAATTGTCTACTACGCCAACCGATTGTCCTGGAGTCACACCCCAAGTTACCATCGGGCTTAAGTCGTCGGTATGATAAGTGACGGTGTCGTCGTATTGGGCGTCGCTTCCGGAGGCTGTTGCTTTCCAATTCTCAACGGCTTCATTAAACGCATCCCCTTTTGGGGCATATTCTCTGCCATTAATGTAGTCGAACGTAGTTTGGTCAGGGTTTACATAACCAATTCTGGCGCCGCCTTCTATACTCATGTTGCAAACGGTCATGCGTTCGTCCATAGACATTGCGTCGAACACATCTCCACCAAATTCATAGGCGTGACCAATGCCACCCTTAACGCCAAGTTGTTGGATAATTTTTAAGATGACGTCTTTGGCAAATAAGCCATTTGTTAGGGTTCCATTAAAATTAATTCGTCTAACTTTGAATGGATTTAGTGCTAAAGTTTGTGTTTCTAATACTAGCCCTACTTCTGTAGTTCCTATTCCAAATCCTAAAGAACCAAATGCGCCGTGGGTTGAGGTATGACTGTCTCCGCAAGCGATGGTCATGCCGGGTCTAGTTAGCCCTAATTCTGGGCCAATAACGTGAACAATTCCTTGTTTTCCTGATCCTGGTTTAAAGAACTGGATTCCAGTTCCTTCTATATTGTCTTCTAAGGCTTTAGACATAATTTCGGCTTGGGTGTCTTGGTATGGGCGTTGTAGTTGTTTAATGGTTGGGATGATGTGGTCTACTGTTGCAAAGGTTCTTTGAGGATAGCCAACGCTAGCGCCTCTTTCTTTCATTCCTGAAAAGGCTTGTGGAGTGGTTACTTCATGTATTAAATGAAGCCCGATGAATATCTGGTCTTGCCCTGTTGGTAGGGTGTCTACTTTGTGAGCGCCCCATATTTTATTGTATAAAGTGTTCTTTGCCATCGGGTAATAGGATAAATTTATTTGAGTTTGGCGTCAAATTAGCTTTTAAATTAATTTAATTTTAGTCATTTTGCTGAAGCTAGACAAAAAAAGAGCATAGCCAGTACACCCCATCCAAATAAGAGGACCTGAAATAAGATACTTGCCAATTCTTGGGGATACATTTTTTACCAAAGATTGTGGAAAAGTTTGTGACTAGACCGCTCTGTTGTATCTAAATCGTCCATAATTCTTACCAGAATTAAGTTTGTCTTAACAGTGAGTCCTTCTACTGGTATTTGAGAGCTCCCTAATAGGTCAATAAAAGGCTTTAAAAGAAAGTTAAAAAATGAATGGATTACTCCTGGTGTACGTTTTATTATTTCTGATGATGCGGCAATAATTTTATTTAATAGGGGACTGAAATATGGCATGATAATTGGGGTTGTCGGCTTTTGAATTCTCCATGTTAAAATTAAGGTATGGCAAAATTGAAGTTAGATTTACACGATATTTTTAATAAAGGTCAAAAAATTGATATCGAACTGAATCGGATCATTGATGAGGCGATTGAAAAGAAGATTAAGTTAGTTGAAATTATTCCTGGAAAAGGAAGTGGTCAGCTAAAAAAGAAAGTCCTTCGATTTTTAGATCAGAGCCATATTAAAAAGAAGTATCATCGAATAGACAAAGATTCCAAAAACTTTGGTAGGCTCTTTGTTCATTTTAAATTTTAAGCCCCTCCTCAAGAAACTATTACTTAATTTTTCCTGCTATTCTACTAGCAATTAAACCTACAGAAATACCTTTTACTAATCCAGCCGCAGTCCAACAAAAGTACCTGACTTTGCACCTGGGCAAGAGTCAGTTGTGTATTTTGGACATGACACAAAAAAAGCGATGGTTGCTGCAAAGCCAATTTGACTAACAAACATGCTCAACATGTTATGCTCTTCCATAGGTCTCCACACATTTTTTGTGGCCTCATAAAGTCCCATTAAAAATTTCCGTGAACAACAAAATCGAAAACAAACACAACCGCAAATATTGCAATTGTTGTAGTATAAAAAAAACGCCCTCTGTAAAATAGAGGGCGTTTTATTTATTTATAAATCTAAGTAAATGTTACTTAAATTATCCTTGATCAACTGCTGAAAATACCATCATACCAATGCGTTGGTGCTGGCTCTGGAGGTGCTGGCGCTGGAAGTACTGGCAGAGGTGCTTCATTCACTAGTAAAGTGTGTTTGTCTGCTCCTTCTAATCCATTCATCAATGCAAGTTGGTAATCATTAAAAACGCCTTCTCCTGCACGATTTTGGTTTGTGAAAAATGTAGACTCAATAGGACTCTCACTATCTTCTGTTACTTTAAGTGTTAATGCTAATGCCTTTACTAATGATTTTTGCTGAGGCTCAGTTAATTTAATGATTGTGTTATCTGGCCCAGTCACTAAATTGATATAACCTGACTTGCCCTTGCTAATCTTTTCTGTTTCTTTTGCGATAGCTGCAACTTGTTTGTTAAAAGCAACTAGGTTTTCATTATCACCAGTAAATTGAGCTTGATTTAAAAACTCAAGTATAGTTCTCGAAATTATACGTGTTGCTGTTTCTTGAGTTTCGCCAGCTGGAACTGCATTTACTGCTCTTCGTATAATCTGTTGAGCTTCATGCTTTATGCGTTTGGCGCTTGTTTCTGCAAGTGCTTCTG
>QFBU01000112.1 GCA_003265975.1 Candidatus Marinamargulisbacteria bacterium SCGC AAA071-K20 | reverse complement strand
TCGCCCTGGTTGTAGTCTTTAGGTGTAAATAAGCCAAAGTTTGTTTCGCGTTCGTAACTTAACTGAGGAACCTTAATAAAGTCTTTTTCTTGTCCTAGGGCAATGTTATAAGCATACACATTTAAAAAACTATTTAAAGCGACATTGGCACATAAGATTTGATACAAAACACGTTGAGGTTCAAAGGCTAAAACGCCACCTTTTGGGCCCACTTTTCCGGCGAAGTAAACACTGTGAGCGCCCATGTGTGCTCCCACGTCTAAAACAATATCGCCGTCTTTTAATAATTGGTCAAAAAGTAATGTTTCTTCTCTGCAATATTCACCGTAGAGGTCTAGAGATTTACCGATATGTGTGTCATTTGGGTTATAAAGCATGGGTCCAAAACGACAGTTTTTAATTTTATTGAATCCAGGTAATTCGAAGTTGCTCATAGGTAAGAGTATAACATAGCTAAAAGAACCCTTTAGTTTAGTAATATAGAGGTGCTCAATTGGGTATAAATTAAACTGTGTTATACTGTGCTGGCTATGATAAAAAAAGTATTTATTACAGGAAGTTCGGGTTGTGTTGGACATTACGTTTTAGACGAACTTTTAGAGAGGTCTGACCTTGAAGTACATTTGCTTTGCAGAGACCCCAATAGAATTACAATTGACCTTTCTAGCCGCTCAAATTTCCATATTCATACCGGCGATCTAAAAAATATTGAAGACCTAAAACATATACTCAAAGACATCAACGTTCTAATTCATATTGCTACAGACTGGTCTGACTCAGACTATGCTCGTTACTTAAATGTACAGCAAACTCATGAAATGCTGTCGTTTTGTGATCCTAAAAAATTAGATAAAATCATTTATTTTTCTACCGCTAGTATATTAGGTAAAGGAAATAAGTTAGTTGAAGCCGCTGGTAAACATGGATCTGGCTATGTACGTAGTAAATACCTAGCCTATAAGTCGTTACAAGACTCTGGATGGAAAGACAAAACTGTTGTGCTTTACCCAACCATGGTTTTTGGTGGCCAGAAGGGTCGTCCTTTTTCGCATATAAGTTCAGGCATTGTGCCCAGCTTAAAATTTATGAAATGGATACGTTTTATTGTACTTGAAGGAAAGTTTCATTTTATTCATTCTCGAGACATTGCCCGCGTCACTACTTATTTAATTGACCATGATACTGAATCTAAAGAACTAGTTTTAGGTTATAAAGCCGTGACCGTTAAACAAGCTATTGACTCTATTTGCTCTACATTTTGTATTTCTATCCCGTTTCGATTTAATATTTCTAAGAAATTCATTTTTTTAATGGCAAAATGGTTCCGAATTAAAATTGGGCCTTGGGAAAGACATTGTATAGAGAACTCTGATATGAGTTACGACGTGGTTAACCCACTTACTTATGGCCTTAAGCCAGGGTTTGAAACACTTGATTTGCTTTTGGAAGATATAAAGACAAGTTCAGCTGTTAGTTAGTCCCCCTTCTTTTAATATGATACATTAGCACCATGTCATTAATGCGCATTCAAAAATATATCTCACAGCAAGGCTGGCTTTCTAGACGAAAAGCTGAAGAAGCCATGCAAAACGGACATGTTAAAGTTAATGGCGAAGTTGTAAAAGAACTGGGTACAAAGATAAATCCTGAAAAAGACAAAGTAGAACTTGATGAAAGTATTTTAAATAAAAAATATATATACCTTGCTGTTTATAAACCAAAAAAAATGGTGACTAACCTTCCTCAGAATGACGAGATAGAAGTTAGAAATTTTTTACCAGAAGAATACAAGCATCTAAATGCAGTAGGACGGCTAGACAAAGACTCTGAAGGCCTTATTTTATTTACCGATGACGGAATTTTTTCAAAACATTTTTTAGATCCGAAAGTCTCACATAAACGTCTTTATGAAATTAAAGTAAATAAGGATCTAGACGCTACAATGATAGAACAACTTGAAGACGAAATGCTATTAGATGGTTATTTATTAAAACCAACTAAAGTAGAACGGCTTTCTCATAAGCACTTTACAATAGAACTTACAGAAGGCAAAAATAGACAAATTAGACGAATGATTGAAGAGGTTGGAAGTTATGTTGTTATGCTTAAACGACTAAAATTTGGGCCTTACGACATAGGAGACCTTGAGTCTGGTGATTATAAAGAAGTCTCTAATTTGATCTAATGCTTGTTTACCTTTTAGGTATCTTAATGGCAAGTTTTATAACAGCTGCCTTTTTCAAACCCAACAAACTGATTGCACTGTCATCCCTCATTTTGAGTAATACGGCTTGTATTTTTTTAGACTTATTTTCTCCAGGAACTTGGGGATGGGACTTAATGCTTTTTAGAGCTGTAGAAGTGGCCGTTTATAGAGGAGGAAACCCGTACTATACAGGTGTTTTACAAGCGCTTACTGACCACTCACTTTCTATGCCTTACCCTATGCTTTGGGCTAAATTATTTTCATTTTTAACCTATCCTCTTTGCTGGTATTTACTGTATTACGCCGTTATTTTTGTGTTCATTTATTGTATTATTCCAAAACAAAAAGGGGCCCGACTTTATTTACTTACCTTGTTGTATGGTGGTTTTTTTTCGTTTGCGTGGATACTAAAAACTGGGAATATTTCTATGGTTTCTTTTTTATTTATTGCGCTATGGTTTGTACTCATTTTGAAAACCCACTTTTACAGTGCGGCGTTTTTTTTGGGGCTAGCTGGGTCGATAAAGTTGCTACCTTTATTGTATGTTTTGCCTCTACTTGTGGTATTTATTTTAAAAAAAGACTGGGCTCGTTTTAGTGGTGTATTAGGTATTCTTTTGGGATCATTTTTTAGCGTGTATTTGATATCCTACTTAATGTACCCCCAATTTTTCTCCGACTTTATTTTTCAACTCTTCGGGCTAATTCCAAATCAGCACACCCCATTTACGGAGACCTTATTTTGCTTGTTAGACGCTACGCCTCTTTTAGGCTTACAAGCATTTTTAGACTTTATTTTTAGTGTGAACCTAGTTTATTTTTCAAAAGTATTTTGGGGAGTTTGTCTGATACTTTATTTACTTTATGTTGTTATTAAAAGAACTCAGCTTTTACATTATATTGAAAAAAATGGTTGGGAAATATTTTATTTTATGAGTGTATTAATACTAATATTGACTCTGCCAAGACTAAAACCTTATTCGTTTATCGAAGCTATTATTCCACTCTATTATCTAACAAAAAACTTTAACTGGCGAAGTCAAAGATGGTTACTTATGGCGGCGGTATGGTCTCAATTTTTGTTTGTTCTAGTTAGTTACAGTGCTTTAATTTTACAAAGCAGTGTCCCGCCAGTTTTACTATTTTTGAACTGGGCACAGCCAATAGGTTTGTTATTTTGTGTGATAGTTCTAAACAGAGAAAAGAAGTTTAAATTTAATTTTTAGTAGTTTAAATTGTTGGATGTTTCTTTAATTTTTTTGGTATTTTCTTTTAAGAGAGTAAGAACGTTCCAGTAGCCTTTTAAAAAAGACTCTCTATGTGAGTCGGCAATGGTTAACGAATATGTCTTTTGATTTAAAGTTAACTGTTTCTTTTCTATATCTAAGTGTAATTCTAAACTTGGATCGGCTTCAATTATTTTTGAAATGTCGTCTAGAACTGCTTTACTTGCTGTAAATAATGGGACCCCAATTGCCTTACAGTTTCCTGAAAATATTTCTGCGAAACTTTCGCCAATGAGTGCGG
>QFBU01000111.1 GCA_003265975.1 Candidatus Marinamargulisbacteria bacterium SCGC AAA071-K20 | reverse complement strand
ATTCTTTGAATTCTATTATTAACTCTTGATCTATTTTTGAAATATAAGGCTTGTTTTCTTGTTCGCAAAAATCTACAAACTTTATTAATCGGTCCTTATATCTATTTACAGTATCTAGGGATATTTTTTCAGCACGACCAGTTAAATAATGCTCAATTAGCACGGTTAATTTCATGTTGTTCTCCTTAATTGTTTTTAGGGGGTGTGTTTTTCTTGAATAGCTTGAAAAGGGGGCTAGTTTAGCCTCGAAAACCTGTCCATTTTAATATGAAAAGGTTGTGGAAAGGTGTGGAAAGCTTGAAACATTCCGTTTGAATACTCGTGTCTATTCTATCAGTAATTCATACAGATGCTTCACGCCATTCTGTCCAATCTTTAGTCGGATATAATCCAAATCACTCAAGACTCGTAAATGTCGATGTAAACTGGTTTGCTCCCATTTAAAAGTGTCTCTTAACTGCTTTCGTGAAAACACATGTACTTTGTTTTTTGTGCAATAGGCTTGAATATCGGTTAATAGATGTTTCGATGTAGGTTTCAGGTCTTCGCCATACCATTGAAGCACTGTTTTAAATAGTTTTTCGGCAATACTAATGTCGTCTTGATCAATCTCAATATAATCTCCAAATTCAGTTTCGTTTTTGATCTCCTTTTGATATTGTCTGAAAAAAGCTACCGCATCTATTAAATTAAGATATTGCTCATGGCCTCGTCTGTATTTGAGTCGGTCATCGGGGAACGTTATTGAATCACTTAAATTATTGATGATACTCAAATCACTTCTTAAAAGTCGTTGTATGGTGTGATGCTTCTTTTTTATTTCCTCTTTCTTCTTTTGCTGTCTCCGACCTTCCAAGGTCCGTGATTCTCGTTGTGAACCCATTATTTTTAACGTTTGTTCTTTGCTTTCATCTATTGTCACAATCAAGGCTCGACTTGCTAATTCTGGCTCAACATCTGATTTCGTCGTCGATACAATCACACTTACTGGGCCTTCTGTTTTTAATTCGTTAGTTCGTCTCTCTCCTGTATTTGGGTCTGAACCTGTTGTCGAAATATTGATTGATTTTGCTGATAGTAATATTTTCAGTGCATAGCCCGCTTCATTACTGCCCTCTTCTTCTTCAATACTTAGAAATTTATGCTTAATACTTTCGTCTCCTAGATAGTACAAACTTTGAGGGGTGAGTCTCGTGAAGTGCTTTCGTTCTTCTGGTGGACAGCAATCAAACATTGTTTTTTGTAACGTGCTTTTTCCTGCGGCTGAGGTTGACATAATAATCAACGACAATGGATTTTGAGTTTTTCGTGAAGTCATGGCTATGTAACCCAATTGTTTATTTACTTCTTCGCCGATATACCCCAATTGATCTAAATCGTTTAAAAGATTGTCGAACAGCTTTTCAGCCGATAGAAAAATGATGGCAGCTTGTTTTTCTTTTTCAGTGATGACCACTTCCGTAACATCACCTGATAGTCCCATCTTTCCGCTTTCTATGAGCTCCATTAAACAAAAAAGTTCTGTTTCTACGTCCGCCTCACATTGCCCAAACATATTGGCCACTTGCTCACATAAGCCTCGTCGTTGTTTTTCTGAAAAGAGATTAATCGTATCAAGTATAAACCGTGATTGTTTTGGATCAGCTACTTTGACCGTTATTCCTAATTTCCCCGACTTTTTCTCGATGTGTTTTAGGTCGTATTTTTCTTTTACCGTTTTCTTTAAATCGTCTCTTGTCGTTTGAATCTCCTTTATAATCGAATCGAAAACATAGATTTGTTTGTCTTTATTTATTAGTCGTTTCTTTTGTCCTGTTTCTAGGTTTAATCCCTCTAAATCAATGACCCTTTTTTCATCATCATAAATGGGAATAACAAGGTGATTTTTGAAATATTCGGTTCCTTTTGAATCAAGAAGCCCTATTTCTTTAGATATCCCTAGAATTAGTTCATCTTCTTTAAGGAAGCTATTCAATTCGCCTGTCGAATACCCCATTTTAAATTGTGAAACAAGCTCTTTAATAATCAGCTCTCTTTTCTCTAAAAACACTTTCGCTTCTTCTGAAAACTGTAATTGTTGGGTATAAAATCGTGTGATTTTTAACAACACATCTTCTTTTGATAACGACACAACTTGAGCACCCCTTTTTGCTCCTCCTTCAACTGAATTAATACAAATAGCCTTTGCTTTTGGCATAGTTTTTCTCCTCTATTTTTTATTTAAAACACATCAACGCATTTGTATAGCAATATATATATTGTTATACAATATAAATATAGCATTACAACAAGACGTTATCAAATGCTATAATTCTTGATTATGAAACTAACACTTGGTGAAAAGATCATGTTACTGAGAAAAAAAAGACAAATGAATCAAAACGAATTAGGGGATTTGTTACATTTAAGTTCGTCGCACGTTGCCAACTTGGAAAATAATAGGCATAACCCAACAATTAAAACGTTAATAGAGTTAGCCGATATTTTTGAAGTTACAGTAGATTACCTCGTAAGAAACTAATTAGAATGCCGGATATGCATGGAACTAAATTAGTTCCGATTCTTATAGAAAAGTTTCCCGATTGCAAAGTAATTATGGTCACCGCATATAATGATATGGAACCTGCCGTATCCACAATAAATGAAGTGGCCTTTGATTATGTTAGGAAACCTTACTCAAAACCTGAGCTTTTTTCAAAAATAAATCGAGCTTTTAAAGACGTTTAACAATGTTTGAAAGTTTGTGTGATGAACGAGAATTTGAAAAGTCTCAAATACGGATGGAAGAAATATATATATTCTTTCCTGAGTTTAGAAATAAAGCTACTTCTATTTCAAACGCAACTACTTTTTCTCCACAAATGCTTATAAAGAATGGGGTTAGCTCTTGTATCGAAAATTTAAGCAAAAGTCATCAATAAAACATTTAAAATGATCATTTACACGCCCACTTAAAACCCCAGATCAAGAAAGCAAGGCTAAAGAAACGGATAGGGATACATAGTTTCAGGCATACGGTAGCAACCCACCTGATACAGAATGGGATGCCGTTGAGGGATGTGCAGGAACTCTTGGGTCATAGTTCCCAAAACGCCACTCTGAGATACGTGAATTTGTGCATCAGCGATTTACAGAAAGACTATGAGACCTGTTTGAGGGTGGGATGAGTTTTGAGTTTGATTAGGAATGGGTTTGGGGGGTTCGTTGGTGAGGTGCGTGCGGGGCACCTCACGGGGTTGTGTTCAAATTGAATGAGAAAACCGGCTGTGCGGGAGCCGGTTTTTGGCTTTGGAAAGTGAATTTTGGTTTGATTTTAGGATTGGTTGTTTTTAAGCTTCATAAATAGGTATTTAGGTAAATTAACAAATGGGTAAATTGGTGTTCAATATAGTTTGATTAGGACTCTTTTAAGGAAGAAAATTGGCTGTGGGGGCGCCAATTTTTGATATTGTTATACTGAACGAATTGCATCAGCAATTGGGAAGCTTGTCTCAACTTTATGTTCAGGAATAAAAGGGATCTCTCTAAATACTTCTTGAACTTGGCCATTTAAAATGAGTTGGAATTTCAACTTGATTATTAATCCCGTTACTTCATTCCAATTCAGATTTAATTTTTGTTTTTTACTCCAAAATATTCCTGGCCGTGATTCCCTCCAATTTTCCTTATTAAGTTCCAAAAAGGGGATATTGTCATTATTATCTAAAATAATATTTATGCTTAATGGAATAAACGAAAACTCTGTTTCTTCATCAAGCAAAGTACCCCTCGT
>QFBU01000110.1 GCA_003265975.1 Candidatus Marinamargulisbacteria bacterium SCGC AAA071-K20 | reverse complement strand
AACGACTACGACATGGCACTTTTCTTCAAAAAAGTAATCGACCTAGACCTTAATATAATGTGGAAAAGAGAATCAACAATCGTCACACTCCAAAAAAACAAGCCATTGCCTATAGATGTCACCTTAACCACTAGAGGAAATTCTTTAGTAGCCAAAATGCCTCGTCGTCAATCATTTGTAGACAATCCACTCCAATTTATGATTTTCAGAACTGAAGATGAATCTATTTGCTTTTCGCAAGGAAACATTCAAAACAAGTTCCCCGCAGATTTAGAAACTTTTTTACTAGAATTTTTAGACAAAGACACCGTAAATTACCAAGAAAAAGATATTGTTCATTTTTTAAACTCTCTATATAAGCCTAATAAAAATAAAATAGATTGGAATATTCAAGCTGATTTCACATCAATACTTCCACAAGAAACTACCCCTACCCCAGTACTTAACGTGCATTACGAACACAATGTTTTACAACCTACCTTAGCCTATAAATATGCTACGGAACTTATTTCCACAGACTACACAGACGACACAGTGGTAGAAAGACAAACTGGAAAACGACATCAACGTATGCCAGACATGGAAACAATTTATCAAACCGACTTAATGACATTGTTTAACGAATACAAGCTTCCCTTCTTATTAGAAAACCCAGGAGATATCGCTGTATTTTTAGACAAAATAATTTCAACGCTTGAGCAACGATCTTGGGAAGTTAATTCTAATGTCCCAGATTTTAAAGTTCACTCTGATCCTGTAGATATAGAATTCAAGATAAGTTCATCAGGACAAGACTGGTTCTATTTCGAACCTACCGCTAGTGTTTTAGATCAAAATTTATCTCTTCAAGAAATTGCAGCTCTTATGGTTCAGAATCAAGGGTATGTTAAAACAAAAAAAGGGTTCATAAAACTTAGTAAATCCAGTCAAGACTCTTTAAAAGACTTAGCTAATGCAGGCGCTTTTAAAGTGGGTAAAACATTTAAAAAGTTAGATCTACTTCCTCTACTCCAAAATGTAAAAAGTAGCGGAAAATCAACAGAAGCAAAAAGCTTCCTAAAATCTTTAGACGACAGTAAACGTGTTCAAAACTGTGTTATTCCAGACACGTTTAAGGGGACTTTAAGAGCCTACCAACAATATGGTGTTAACTGGATGAATTTTTTAAAAGAAATTCACGGTGGAGGGATTCTCGCAGATGACATGGGCCTTGGAAAAACAGTACAGGTTTTAGCCTTTATTACTCAACTAAAACCAACAAAACCTATTCTAGTTATTGGTCCTACTAACGTTGTATATAACTGGGAGTCTGAAATTAAAAAGTTTGCGCCAAGTTATTCTAGTCTCATTTACTCCGGGGCTAATCGTAACCAGCTCCAAGAAAAAGCAAAAGACGCCAATATAATCATCACCTCATTTGGCTTAATTAAAAACGATATCGACTTTTTCACATCCATCGATTTTACTTGTGTGTTTATAGACGAAGCTCAATATATTAAGAATCCAAAGGCTCAAGTCTCAAAAGCGGTGAAGTGTCTACAGACAGACTTTAGATTAGCGATGACAGGAACTCCAATTGAAAATCACATAGACGACTTATTCAGCATTTTCGACTTTGCTATGCCTCAATATTTGGGAACTCATCGCGAATTTGAACACGCGGCTAAAGGTAACATGGTAAAACAAAAAGTAGCTCCATTTATACTCAGACGTGAAAAACAAGACGTATTAGACAGTCTCCCTGAAAAAACAGAAATGATACTCACCTGCCCTCTTTCTGAAACACAAACCAAACTGTATAAAACGGTTCTAGACGCCACTAAAAAGGGAATTAAAACGGCAACGGGTAAAAAAGACAGGTTAAATATTCTGACTTCCATACTAAAACTAAGACAGGTCTGTACTCACCCTAGCCTATTAAAAGAATTTAAAGACAGCAATTTTGAGTCCGCTAAATTTGAACTATTAAAAGAAAAAATAACTGAACTTGTTGAAGAAAATCACAAAGTGGTAGTGTTCTCTCAGTTTACTGGAATGTTAGATATTGCTCAAAAATGGTTAGAAAAAGAAATGATTTATTTTGAGAGAATTGATGGTTCTGTAACCGGAAAAGCAAGAATGAATTCTGTGACACGATTCCAAGAAAGCACTAGACCTGGCGTCTTTATTATTTCACTAAAAGCGGGTGGCGTAGGGATCAACTTAACAAAAGCCGACTATGTAATTCATCTGGACCCTTGGTGGAACCCAGCTGTTGAAGCTCAAGCCACTGACAGAGTGCACAGAATGGGTCAGAAAAACAAAGTAATGGTGTATAAGTTTATTGCTAAAGGGACTTTAGAAGAAAAGATTCAAGAACTACAAGCTGAAAAACGAAAACTTCTCACACAAATTGTTGATATTGATTCTGTTGACGATAAGCAGATTAATTTCAACGAAATTAAAGAACTCATATTAAATTAAAGACAAACTTAAAATAAAAAAAAGATTAAAATAAAATTTAAATTCACTCGGCAATAGTTTTAATAGATGCCAATCAATATTAAAACAAACCCAGAGCCTGAATCAATAGAACTCATCGCCTTACCAATAATAGAACCTCTTGCTTTATCATAATCTATAGCTTTCATAGCATGTCCATGAGAAAAAGCTGTGGTTAACATATCTCCTGGCTCAATTGCACCATTTTAAGCACTCGCCTTCACCCAAAAACGTCCCGCTAAAGCAAGAGGGTAATCTCCATCCGCAACTGAAACTTATAGCTTACAACAAGCAATTATGTGATCACAAGAAAAGACTTTTCCAAGATTTTAATGAATCATAGTGGAAAAACTTAAAAACAAAGGAATGAATTGAGTCGCCACCGATGATGTAAATCTAACAATCATCCATCACTAATCGGCTCGGATCCTCTTTTGAAAAGGAGAAATGGTATTGCAGGAGTTTCAGCAAGTAGACATGGAGTGAAGAGAGTGGAATTTATAAGTCCACAGTTAGAAAATAGAAGGACTGCAAAACCTTCGGATTTTCATGCAGGCTCTAAACTCGACCAACAAGAACTGAATGAAGTGGCTTCAACTGTCGCAGAACAGTACACAAAAGAAATTTTTAAACCGTTTAATCCGGTAGAGAATGAATCCTTATTTTCCTGTTTACGTGTAAAAAGTAAATATGGTCAGGTCCCAACACCAAGACCTGTACTGAGGGCGAGCTTCGCTCAACAGCTTGTAGAGACAAGAGAAATCCCTTTAGATCTTAAAGACGGTATTCAACAAGATATTGAAAGAGGCCTTCCCATAAAAGAAGCTCGAAAACAAGAGGCTCAAAGACAAAGGGCAGTTGACAAAGTTATTATCACTGATCCTAATAGAATTAAAAACCTTTTCCCTCCTGAATATGGCAGGTTCGAACTTTTAGGTAAGTTAGCAAGAGATGAGAGTAGGAATCATTTTCATGAAGAGGGAAATACATTTAAAATTAAAAACCTGCTGGAAGAAGGTGGATTTAATATCGACATTAATTGTGAAGTATTTGGGTATATAAAAGGTACGGACGGAAGCACTACACGATATCTATATGAGCCAAGGGATAAGATTGTTTACAAATTACATAGAAATCCAGATTTCACTAGTGAATTATATGAATGGACATCTTTGGAGTAGTGGTAGATTTTGAGAATCTCTAGGGACATTATCACTAGCCTCTAAAGAAACTGCGCCTAGAGTGATAGGGGCTAGTGTATTTGGCGATCATTTCGAACGCTTTCTTGTCCTGATATACCGCTTGTTTGCACTGTT
>QFBU01000011.1 GCA_003265975.1 Candidatus Marinamargulisbacteria bacterium SCGC AAA071-K20 | reverse complement strand
AGCTTAGAAAGTGATCGTTTTGAATTTAGCACAGTTGAGGGTGATCTTGTTAGCTATCAAGTAGCAAACAATTTTTTAAGACGGCGTCAAAATATCTATTCTTATCATTATTTAAGTAAAGTAATTCCTCTTTCATCACTAATACTATTGAACACGGCGCCACTCTCTTATACTGTGTCGTTTAACACCACTCCTAAAAAGGACTTAATTCTAAGCCATGTACCACTCCCCTAATAAAGGATTTTTCTTTATTCCATTTTTATTAATTGGTTTGTTTTTAAATTTACAAATTTTTTATTTGGCCCGTCATACGGTGTTACTTAGCCAAAGTGTAACGACATACTTTTATACTGTTAAAAACTTTTATTTAGCTTATAGTGGAATTGTTTACTGCAAAGTTCACCCTGAAAACATAATGATAATGCCAGACATAGAACACAGTGACTTAATTCAAAATTTTCAACTCTTTACTCAGTTACCCGGCTATAATGGAACTCTTTCTGTTGCAAAATCTAGTCAATTTTTTTATTCTATCTCTAGATCTGATTTAAATAGTAAGCTTTTATTAAAGGCACGATATTTTAAAGATAAGAAAACTAACGCAATTACGATATTAAGTTTAGAAAAAATGAGGTAAAAACATGCAGTATTGGTTAATGAAAACAGAACCTACAACCTATTCTATAGACGATTTGAAAAGAGAAGGAAAAACACCATGGGAAGGAATACGGAATTACCAGGCCCGAAACTTTATGAGAGACAGCATGGTTATTGGTGACAAAGTATTAATTTATCACTCAAATGCGGCTACAATTGGTGTGTCTGGTTTAGGTGAAGTAAGTTCTAAGCCCTATCCTGATTTTTTTGCCAGAGACAAAGACTCAAATTATTTTGACCCCAAGGCGACAGAAGAAAAACCTATTTGGATGATGGTTGATATTTCTTTTAAGTCCAAATTCAACTCTATTGTCCCACTACAACAAATAAAGCTTTGCCCAGAATTAGACGGAATGATGCTTATAAAAAAAGGAATGAGGCTCTCTATACAACCCGTATCAAAAGAGCACTATGACTTTATTGTTGGGATGTCTAATAACTGTTGATATAGGGACTGCATTCCAGTGGTTTCAACACCAAATTTTTTGCCTAGCCTAATTGCATTTCCGAGAATGACCTCTGTTTCTAATTCTCTTTTATGTTCGTAGTCTATCAGCATACTTGTTTTATAAGGGACCATCAGTTTGGTATCGTCAATATTTCTTTCTATTGCATTGTCTGAAAGAGGATACCCGTCAGCTTTTGCTAGATTAAATACCTCACTCATCACTTTTTTTGTTAAAGAAAAGGTAGTTTCGTTTTCTAGTATTTCTTTGGTTGATATGCCGCCACCTACAACTGAAATTGGATTAAATGGGGCATTCCATAAAAGCTTTTTCCAACGTTCCCTTTGAATAGTTGTACTTCCTTTACATGGTACATTTACCGAACTAAATGCGTCTATAAGCGACTGTGTTTTCCCAGACACCTCTGTTGGGAAATCACCAAATACAAGACGCCCGTAGTCTTTGTGTTCTACTAGGCCTGGTTTTGTTTTAGTCACACATACAAATGCAAGCCCTGAAATAATATGTGACTGTGGAAATGTTAAAGCAAACTCATTTTCAATACCTATTCCATTTTGGAGTAATACGATACTAGTTCCTTTGCTTACTAAATGTTTAATTTTAGAGTGCAAATTATAAGCTGGTATAGATTTAGTAGAAATTAAAAGGTAGTCGACTGGCTTTAATGGCAGCTCGTCTAAAGTAGTTACCGCGCTTGGTACAAAAGTATCGTTCCCCCAAATGCTTTGAATTTGTATACCCTTTTGTTTGATATGTTTATAGTCAGATCTTGCAGTTACACAGACATCTAAGCCAGCCTGAGCTAATTTCCAGCCAAATAATGACCCAATAGCACCAGCACCTAATACAAGAACACTTTGTGGTGATTTAGAACTTAGACCCATATTTTTCTTTATGAATTTTTGAAAGCTTAACATATTTTTGAGCCCATTTCACATTTGACTCAAAAGAAAGGTCAATAGATTTAACTTTTTTAGCTGGAAGCCCTACAAACAATGCATTTTCTTCAACAACTTGACCCTCTTTTACTAGTGCGTTAGCACCAATCATGGCCCCTTTTTTAACAATTGCACCGTTTAAAACGGTAGCACCCATACCAATGAGAACTCCGTCTTCTATAGTACAGCCATGAAGAATAGCGCCATGGCCCACCGTTACATCGTTTCCAACAACACAAGCAAGGTCATTTTCTAAATGGACAATGCAGCCATCTTGAATGTTTGTTCTCTCTCCAATTACAATTGAATTGATGTCACCCCGAAGAACAACTTGATACCAAATAGAGGAGTTATCACCAATGGTAACGTTCCCTAAGATGTCTGCTGAATGAGCAACAAAACATGATTTATTTATTATAGGATCAGGTAAATTTACAGTATCTCGAAGATCTGACTTCTTCATGGTTTACTTGATAAGAATGTAAGAGTCGAAGCCTTTCCGCTTAAGCTTGGCTTTTTGTTTTAGTGCTAGAGAGTATTGGTCAAAAGCACCCGCTTGAACTTTGTAAAAAGTACGACCACTTTCTTTCATTTCTGTCCAAACATACGACGCACATGACTTCTTTTTTAGTCTGTTCTTTTGCGCGTTAGCGTTAACTCTATTCGCAAAGGTTCCACTAATAACTTTATACCGATATTTACCGGATACTGTTGTATATTTAACTGTGCTTTCTTTACTTACTTTTTGAAGCGGCTCTACTGAAATAGATTGTTTAGCTTCTGGCTTAATTTCAAATGTAGTTTGTACTGAATTGTCTTGATGTAGGATATCTAGAGAAGCTATTGGAATAGACTCTGTTTTTGAGTCTTCAACTAATTTAATTAAAGCCGCATTTTCTTTGTCTAATGCCATGTCTTGACTAGTTTCAGACGGCTGTTCGTTGTAAGTCATCATAGAATTTGTTAAATACGACTTACTTATTTTAAAAACAAAGGTTAAGCCAAGAAATATAATGGCAATTACTGAAATGAGGACAATAGAAGTTTTCGCCCAACTAAATTCATACTCTTCTTTTTCTCGTAAGAGATCTCCAAGTCCGTCGTTGTATTCTAATTGGTTGTCTTGATTGTCAGTGCTCACAAATTCACGTCCTTGTAATTGCTCATTTTTTGATTAAATTTAGTGTATCACGCGCTTATTTAAAAGTAAATTTATTAGCTTAGTTTTACGTGTTACCAGGTATTGTTTTCAGGGGTACTTTCTGAAGAGTAACGCATGTTTTCTTCCGCCACAGGCACTGCATACATAATCATACTAAAGTTCCTGATTTTAATACCGGATACGGTACGCACAGTGCCATATCCTGCTCCAGTTGCAATGCTAACTGAAATAGAGAGTTTATGATTGTCCATAGTACCTGATTGATTCGACTTAATCCACATACCCTTTAAAGGAATTAAATAGCCAGCTTCTTGATTCCAATTTGTTTGATAATCAAACCCAAATTTTGGTGATTCAAATACTTCGTTATCATCTCCGGTAGTTAGCGTGAAAACGCCATCATTATTTCTATCGGACGCCCACCTAGTTTTAACATTTATGACACCTTGGAAGTTTTTATGAATAGAAAAAGAGGATATTACTAAACAAGCCATATTTGTTGGTGCTGCTAAACTAGTATCTCTATTATCAAATGACGTTATTTCCTGAGTCGTCCCAGTAGAACCTGCAGTTAAATCATAGTCACTACTGGCACTGAATGTTTTGACCTCCCCTATTGATCCGTATATTTCACCCGTCAGGTCAATGTTTCCACTCACATGGGCTGTCGCCTCAGGGTTGCCGTCTAAAGCGAAACCTACATTTCCTTTATAGTTAGTATCACCTTCAGAACGAATGTCCATTGCGCTATACCATAAATTCACATTGCCTCCTTCCGCATTCAATCCTAAAGTTTGGTTATTAATCGGAATTAAGTCGGCAGAAATATTTGCTACAGCATTTATTCTTGTATCTGTTTTAGTGGATTCAAGAAACATTAAATTTTTATATAAATTATGACTAATTTGTACATGTGAGTATGCATTTGTATCAAAATCTGGTACAAGAGAACCCCCCGAGACGCTTAAATTTACAGTAGGCTCAGCTCCTTGAATTTGTGTTGGAGTCAAACCAGTCATACCTTCAAAGTAGTTAGCTGTGGCATGCCAATCGCCTAGTGTTTCACTGGTGTGACCACTTATAAATTTACCTGTAATTAATCTTTTATTTATGCCGCCGAGCATATTTAAACTTCCAAAATGTTTTTCACCTGTATTTTGACCTAAAATATAAGTAAATACTTGGGGGTAGTCTGTTTCGTCAGTAATAACAACGCCTACTGGAGGTACGTCTGAGAAACCACCTCCAGCTGTAAATAACAATTCGTTTTCACGTAATGTGGTAGGTGTAATGGTGGATCCATTTAATAGGTTTAAAATATCTTCAGCACTCGCTCCTTCGGCTTGTGCAAAACATGGACTGCTAAAAAATAATGTACTTACTAAAAATAAGAGTATTTTTTTTGTGTTATTCAATAGTAATTTCCTTTGGAGTAGCTAAAACGACTATTGAGAGGTCATTACAACTTTGATCCGCAATTCCTTGAGCGGTTACAATGTCGGTTGAACTAGAAATAGCTACTTCTGTAGAATACATCGACACTAGTCCGTATCTGTTGTTTGCGTAAGGGTCAAAACTGTAATACGACATTTTGCTATCTTCAGTAGTTCCATTCGGTAAAATGATTCTTGTATACATACCCTTTAAAGTCGTCGCGTTCATATTGGCATTTGAAATAACTAAAATATTCCAAATGCCAGGAGTAAATCCTGTCATCTTTTGGCTGATAAGTGCACTACTAGTTTTGGATTCTGAATAAATAAATCCGTATTTCCCTTCATAGTTTCCTGTAAACGCTACATTTCCGTTTACAAATAATGTTGAATTTGAATTTAATGGAGCGTAAGCCGGTAAGGCCATGTTTATGGCAACGGCCCGCTTAGGAATTGGCGATCCGTCAGGCGTACTTACAGTTAGTCCGTTACTTTTTCCTACTGACATTGGCGCGCGTACATGAATTGTTGAGACATCATCCTGAGACGGTGGACTGTGGTCGGCTGGGTGCCATGCTTGAATATTATAGGTTATGGTGCCGTTATTGTACTTCATAGCTGTATCAACAATTCCAGATACTGTGAATCCCATAATTTCTCTGTCAAATTTTGCACCTGTTAAATTAGTGGTATCGGCCCAACCTCCACCAAGAAAAAGACTGTACTTAGTTTCTGCTGTACCTCCAGCTGATCGATCTTTTAAAATTTCTAATACTGACATTCTGTATACATTTTGGGCTTTAAGTTTAGTCGCTTTAAACTTTTTAAAGCCACCAGGACCTTTAATGACGATAGCTGAAGCGCCATCTATGATACTTCCGCCATTTTTAAATACGACTTTGTTTCTTTCTAAATAGTTCCCTGGGTCAGGATTTATAAGAGAAGAGTCTGGTATTTCTAGTACAGAAGAACTTAAAGGTTGCGACGTAATGTCGCTAGGAAGCGTAGCTCCAGGTAATCCAAGTATCATTAAGTCGGTGGCGTAAGCTGATGGATTTACTGAAGTTCTGTTTTGGTAATCTTGCATGTAAACCTCAAATGTATAAGTTCTTTCTTCTGATTTATCGGTGCCTGTAGCGGCATTACTATGTGCCTCAAGTAGCCCACTCCATGATGTGCCTAAATTATAGTATTTCTGGGAATAAGATCCATCAAATTTAATTTCTGAGGGGTTATTTGATAAATTATTGAATCTGATTGCATAGCCATCGTCACCAGATGGTACTGCGTTACCATTATAGTCTTTTAAAACAATCTTCATAGCTGTTCCACCGGCACTAAATGTTTCGAATGTAGCCACGGCCATGGCAATAACATTGTGCCCCACGTATTTAATCTGTAATGTTTCTGAAGCTATTCTTTTCCATATACTCCCAGTGCTACTACCTGTCCAAATTGTAGGTGTATTTTCAAAGACTCCAGCAGCACCATTAATTTGGCCATTGTCTACTCTAAGATTACCATTTACAAAAAAAACTTCTGGGGGATTTTCTTCACCAATACCTAAGCGTCTTTCTATTGAGCCGTCATCTAATACAACGGCTCCACGATATATAACTACTGGCTTGTTGTTGTTTTGACCAAATAACATATCACCTGGACTTGTGTCGTCTGATTGAAATAATATTTTAGATTGTTTAAATGTGTTAGCTGTGTCGCTAAATACGCCTGGTAATAGTGAAAAAGCATACATTACATCGCCTCTGAATGCTAAAAAGTGACGAGCAATGTCGCCGACTAAAAGTGTATTAATAGAACCTAAATCGCCCCATTCGCCTGAAGTAGCTTCTTCCAATTTGAAGGGGTATTTTTGACCAGCTTCTCCGTACACTGTTGGAGGGAGTTCAATAACATCTGGAATAATATGGGGGAGAGTGGTTACTCTGTCCGGAACCCTTTCTATGTAATCTGAGGATCCAAGATCTAATACTTTTGAGTAATAACTGCCATCGTCTTTAATGGAGATAACTTCCATATGCTCGGTTTTGTCATAAAACCCTCCACCGTTTCCAAATATTAAGCGATTAATGTCTAGACGGGTTTCTCCAGCAAACACAAATGTGCCGCAAAAAAGAAGTAATCCTAGGGTGATGAATAATTTACGCATAGAGAAATTATAAATCATCACCTCGTTCTTTACAATGTTGGAGCTCTCACTTACTCTGTTGATCATGATTTATTTAGACGCATTGAGTTGTAAAAAAACAGAACGACCACCCATTTGGTTTATGAGACAAGCCGGCAGATACATGCAGCAATATCAAGACATTCGAAAAAACCATAACTTTTTAGAAATGATTGGAACGCCACAGCTTGCTACTGAAATTACGCTACAACCCATTGATGCTTTTGGATTTGATGCGGCTATTTTATTTTCAGATATTCTTACTCTAGTAAAACCATTTGGTTGTTCTCTTGAATTCAAAGAAGGCATTGGTCCTGTTATTGACGACCCCTTACAAGCGGAGGCCATTAAGGCGCTTGAAATCCCCAATATAAAACAAGAGTGTGGCTTTGTGTTTGAAGCCGTAAAATTAATTAGAGAAAAACTACTCCCTTATAAAATCCCCTTAATAGGATTTTCGGGAGCTCCTTTTACTGTAGCTTCGTATATGATTGAAGGAAAGTCATCTCCAAACTTAGAGACCGTAAAATACTGGATTGGTCATAATCCAAATGAACTACATGACTTACTTGAAAAATTAACAGTGAGTGTTATTGACTACTTAGACGAACAAGTTAATGCAGGGGTTCAAGCGCTTCAGTTGTTTGATACCTGGGCTGGCTTATTAAGTTATGAAGATTTTAAACTTTTTATAGCGCCTTATTTAAAGAAAATTGTGTCGCATGTAAGAACTAAGCACAATGTGCCCATAACTGTTTTTTGTAAACACACCATGGCCTTTCTTGATTTATTAATAGATATTAACCCAAATGGAATAAGCGTAGACTGGCAAACGAACTTGAGGGACATTAAAAGTAAGGTCCCAAGCACAATGGCATTACAAGGAAACTTAGACCCTCTTTTATTGTTTGCAAAACCAGAAAAATTGCGTGAAAGAGTTATTGAAAAATTGGATATAATGAAAGACCGTCCAGGATATATTTTTAATTTAGGGCATGGGATTTTACCGACTACACCAGTGGAAAATGTAAAATTAGTTGTGGATACTGTAAAATCGTATAGAGGGTAAACTTACTGGTTTAGTAAGTTATTTTGACGGTGCCTTTGTTTATAACACACTGACATCCGAGACGTTTTTGGCCTTCCATTCCTAAGTCATCTTCTTCTTGATTTCTCTCAGAAAGGTTCTCCATTCCACCTTCAATGTCTACTTCGCATGTTCCACAAACACCATTACTACAACCTATAGGAACGCCTGCTTCTTCAATATAATCAACTAGCTTTTCTCCGTCGGGAATCTCTATTTCTTCGTCATTTAAAATAAGTTTAGCCATTGATTCTGCTCCTAAGCGTTATGTATTGAGATGAGAATACTTTTTTTTTATTTTTTGGTCAATGGCTTTTATGTTCTATTTAGTGGTAGGTTCTGGCTAGCTATGCTATATTTGTAGGCTGAAATTTTAGTTTAGGACGTTTTTTTTGAAATTTATTGGAAAGTTAAAATCGAAGTTCTCAAAAGACCTTGGCATTGACCTTGGAACCAAAAATACAGTTGTTTATGCAAAGGGCAAAGGTATCATCTTACGAGAACCCTCTATGGTCGCCATCGACAAAAACACCAAAGAAGTCATGGCTATAGGCAATGAAGCTTATAACATGGTGGGTCGTACCCCAAGTAATATAATAGCTGTGAGGCCTATGAAAGATGGTGTAATAGCCGACTTTGAGATTGCCGAAAAAATGGTACAAGCCTTTATTGAGAAGGCTAATATGAGGTCACATTGGAATAAACCCCGTGTATTAATTGGAATCCCTTGGGGCATTACAGCTGTTGAAAAACGCGCTGTTTCAGATGCTGCAAGACGGGATGCAAAACAGTCTCTATTAATTGAAGAGCCTATGGCGGCGGCTATTGGAGCTCATTTGCCTATAGAATCGGCTTCTGGATGTATGATTATTGACATTGGTGGTGGGACTACCGAAGTTGCTGTTATTTGCTTATCTGGCATTGTAGTGTGCAAGTCTATCCGTATTGCAGGAGACGAATTTGATGAGGCTATAGTTAGCCATTGTAGAAAGCACTATAACCTTCAAATTGGAGAGAATATGGCTGAGCAGATTAAAATTGAGATTGGGTCTGCTATCCCTTTTGAGAAAGAACGTTCTAGTATTGTAAAAGGACGAGACATATTAAGTGGCCTTCCCCGAACCTTTACAATCTCTTCAATGGAAATACGCGATTCACTGTCTGACCCTTTAGACCAAATCGCACAAGTGGTCCGTCAAACATTAGAAACTACTCCTCCTGAGTTGTCTGCCGACATTATGAAGGAAGGTATATTTTTAACAGGTGGAGGCGCTTTACTTTACGGTATAGATCAATTTTTTAGTGAGCATACTAATTTAAAAGTTAGTAAAGCCGAAGACCCACTTTCTTGCGTTGCAATTGGTACTGGCATGGTGCTTGAAAAAAAAAGCTTGATGCGCAAAATTTCTTCTTCTATAACCAAATAAGCATTAACGGCTTAATAATTCTGTAATATTTTTTCTATGCTCTTGAATTGAATTTATTTTAGGTAAATTGTAATGCAAATAGAGGTCATTGATTACCGTAAGTTTTGACTGATTAATATGGTTGATAATATCTATTTTTTTAGAAGAACAGTCTAATGCCATCAATAGAAAGTCTGTCCAAAAGGCGGTCTCAAAATTGTAACTATCTTCTTTTGGTGCTTTTATTTTTTCTTCAATAAGATGCCTTACTTCTTCAAAAGTCATCATTTTTTTTTGCACTTGATAGAGAGAAGTTTCCAATAAACGGTTTAATGTAGTAGTTACTTTATTTAGACTTTTAATAATAGCAGACAGCAGTGTATTTTCTTTAAGTGTTAAGTCTTTCTCTAACCTGTCAAAATCAACGACCGCGTCATTTTTAACATAGTTGAGCATTATAAATGAGATAAGGTCTGAATAGTGCAACATGTAGTTGTCAGTGGTGTCGTAAAACCACGTATCTGAAAGATAAATATAGTACATGGCCTGGGCCAGTCTAGGATTTTGCTTTGCTATGCCACACATGTTAACAACGGGCCCCTTAACGTCATTAAAAAGAGGGGCTAGATCGGCAAGGATTTCTAGAATTGCAGTTAAAACATTTTCTTCATACACTTTTGACGACTCAGCTAGAGATCCTATGGTTTGGTTAAGCGTATGATACTGAATTATGCCGTGACCAATTTCGTGGAATAGAACGTTGTCTTCTATGGCTTGTATAAAGGCTTTTTCGTAGTTAATTAGAGCCGCATGGTCTTTAATATTAAAGCTTTGAAAGGCTCTTTTTTTAAAGGTATTAGAAAGACGTTTATAAGCGGTGCTGTCATTTAGTGGTGGGTATAATAGAGCGGCCTCCCATTTTTGAGAAAATATTGTCTCAATAGATTGATGCCTTAAAAATATTTCATTTTTCCCGATCATAGCAGCCATCGCAATAATAGCATTTGGCGTCCTAACCCATTCGTCTTCTATAAAAAAGACATCGTAGTCTCCCATATGCTTATACTGCCCTTTGCCATAAATCACTTCAACATCGTGACCGTAAAAGCCTCCCTGTAAAATGGCGTCGGATCCCATAGCGCGAAGGTCCTTATTCAATTTGTCACACTGATGAAGGTTGTATTTTCTCCCCATTACGTGAAAAGAATATTGTTTTATTTCTTTTTTAATATCCGCCTCACTTAATAAAGTGATATCTAAAACAGTGTATAAGTCTTGCAAGACTTGGTAAAACTTGTCGATGTCTGTGTATGAGGTGGCTTGTTTTGGCGAAAACCCTAATAGAATTCTTGCAAATGAAAGTCGAATTTGCTCCTCCCCTGCGTCTGACCATTTTCCTGAAAGTTCGCAGAGCCTGTAATATAATACTGAGAAACGACTAGCCTGATAAAACAAGTCACTTTCTACAATATTTATATCGTTGGAATTTTTTGGAAGTGGTTCATAAGATTTAATAAAATTTAATAAGTCAGTCATTGATACCTCAAAAACACGTTTTTAGTTTAGTGCTTTTAAGTTTAATGCTTCAAAGAGGTCTAGTAAATATTCTTTTGCGTTGTACCCATACTTTTCAGCATTTTCTACACCCGCTGTTAATCTAAAGACTTCGTCTAGGACTTCGTTTCGCTTAATTTCTATATAGTCTTTAATCATATTTGGGGTTTTAGAATATAGAGAAGCGTAGTGAACAAGCAACCGCCATAAAGAGGCATTGTATGTATATGAAGTGCTGTCGATAATAGTTCCAGATTTTTTAAACTGATCATTAATATAATTCTCTATAGCACGAATGTCTGCATTGCTACCCCCAATTTCATAGTCGGCACTTTTGATTTTTCTCTTAATTTCTAAGGCGGCTTCAGCACATTGAGAGCTTAGGTAAGCAATTATTGTATGCTTTATATTAATCGAATTAATAGAAAAATCAGAGTCCATCTTTTTAAAATCTACACTTAAATCTTTGTTAATGTATTGCGTTAAAATCAGTAAAATCAAGTCTGCGTAGTCATACATATATTGATCGTCTGTGTCATAAAACCATACATCCGAAATATACATGTAAAACATAGAGGTGGCTCTATTTAGATCTTTCTTTGCAATTTTGGCTAAATTAACTAGAGGTCCTTGAATCTTTTCTTTCTTGGGAGCAATATCGGCAAGTATTTCTAAAATAGAAATAAAAATATTATGAGTATACATTTTTGTGGCTTCCAATGTTGATCCGATAGTTATATCTAGAATGTCTTGATTAAAAATAACATGACCGAGTTCGTGATAAATGATGGTTTCTGAGGAATCTTTCACAAAGCTTTTTTTATTGATCTCTAATGCTTCTGTAGAATCAATTTGTCTTAGCTGAAAAATATAGCTTTTAATTCCTTCAGAAATATTACGCTCTCTCGAATATTGTAGACTCCATGGCTTATTGTCTAAAATATCAAAATGAGGCATCCATTTTTGATAGAGAATACTTGTTATTACTTCTTTTCTTATATAAATTTGCCGCTCAAAACTCAATGCGGCTAATGCCATAATGCAAAGTGGGGACCTTACTAGCTCTTTTTCCATAAACCCAACTTCATATGACCCAATTTTTTTATATTTTATGGAAGCAAAATACAAACTAAGATACCCACCTTTTGTGGTTAAAATAAGCCTTTTAGATGAGTTTAGAAAAAATAATAGTGTATTTAATTTTTCAATTTTTCCAAAATTAAATGTTTGATCAAAACTTTTGAATGTATAATTTTCAAGAATTTGTTTAATAGATTGAGCAGAAGCGTTTAAAAGGTCGTAGTCTTGAAGCTTTTTATTAATAAAGGTTTCGAATTCGTCGAGGTGATTAGATTCTAGAGGTTTAGAGGGGTTTAAGTTAAGTATATTTCTGCAAAAACTTACCTTTACCTGATACTCACCACCCAATGAAAAGTCATTGGTCAATACACACAGTTGAAATTGGAGAATAGAAAACTTAAGACAGTCATTAAATAAAGTTGTTTCAACATCGTCTATGGCTTTCTTGAGATGCTCATTATTAATTTGTAAGGAATTTTTTTTGCAATAAGTCGAAATAGTATGGGATTTGTTGACAGCAGCTTTATTTGAAATGAGTTCTAAAAATTCAGAACTGTAGTTGTTTTCTTTGTTAATTATTTGAAGTGGTTTTAGTTTCATTATTTATTAAACTAAAAAGCCCCCCAAATTTTATGGGGGGCTTTTTTTGTAATTTAAATTAAATAAGCTTAATTCATCTCTACGTTTACTGTATTCAAAACTCTAAGATTAGCACCTGAAAGATTTGCACCAGTAAGTATTTCTTGTTGTAATTCAGATAATTCAATTGAGGTTCCTGCAGCTTCATCAAGTCTTGCCTTAGCATCAATTATTTTTGCAGTAACCTCTTCAAGTATTGCATCATAAGCTGAAGTACCATGAGGGTTTACTATCATTTTTTGAAATGCTACGAAGCCTTCTTTGTTAAATATAACTCGTGCCGCGTCTACTCTACCTCCAGCACCTGCACCGCCTGCACCGCTGCCTACCAGTTCTATAAATCCTTGTTCTCTATCTTTTAATTTAACGAAAAAATGGTTAAGTACGTCGATTAAGTCTATAGACGCTCCTCTAGGGGTTACATCTGGAATAGGAACAGTAGGCGCTTGTTCAAGAGCTTTATACTGAGGATCTGTAGCAAGAATGTTCTCTCCCCTAGCCTCTTTCGCACCTGCATGTGCAAAAAAATTAAATAGAGCTAATTTGTTAGCATCTGATAGACCTGCAAAAACGACTTTAATTTCTTCTGCACGACGGCGTTCATTTGCATCAGGAATTCGCATTCCTTCCTCTGATTTTCTAACTAATGTTGTTAATGGCGATACTGCTTGCATGATTAACACGTCCTAATTATTATTTTATTTAAGGTTTATTCTTTAAGTTTGCAATAAACATTTTGATTCTTCTTACTCTTAAGTTATCGTCTTAAATTCATAAAAATTTCATAATAAAATGAGAGTTTTGTTTATTTATACTTTTTTTGTATAACTTTTGTCAATCTTTTTCAATCTAAAGATGTATTCTTTTTTGGCTGCTGGAGGCTATAGCTATATGCTTTACTAGCTATTTTGATGAAGTTTATATAAAATTGCACCTATGGAAAAAGAAATTTTAGAACTTAAAGACAATTATATTAACTCAATCGACAATGTTAATGGGCTCTCAGAACTTGATCTTATTAAAAGTAAGGTTTTAGGTAAAAATGGAGAACTTACACGCTTTTTGAAGCAAGTGTCTAGTTTACCTCCCGAAAAACGTCCTGTAATGGGACAGTTAGTGAATAAAGCTAAATCAGAGATTATGGCTATATTAAGCGCAAAACAGTCAAAGCTAGAACATGCCCGTTTACATTCTAAGCTAAGTAAGGATGGTACAGACGCATCTCTTCCTGGTATTTCTGTTAAAAAAGGACATTTGCACCCTATTTCTTTGGTCATTAGAGAAATAGTAACCTTGTTTGATCGTTTTGGTTTCACAGTAAAAGAAGGGCCTGATATTGAGTCTGAAGAGTTTAACTTTGAGGCGTTGAATATAGGTAAAGACCACCCAGCAAGAGATATGCATGACACTTTTTATCTTACTAATAAGCAATTGCTTAGAACACATACCTCCCCCGTTCAAATTAGAACCATGCTTAACGAAAAGCCCCCCTTACGTATTTTGGCGCCGGGTAAGGTCTATAGATATGACGCAGATACTAGTCATTCACCTGTTTTTCACCAAATTGAAGGACTTTATGTGGACAAGAATGTAACGCTTGCTGACTTAAAAGGAACGCTTACCACCTTTTTGCATTCATTTTTTGGGCAAGACTATGATGTACGATTTAGATCTAGTTACTTTCCGTTTACGGAGCCCTCTGTAGAAGTTGACGTTAAATGGAATGACCCTGGGTCGAAGCTACATGGCAAATGGTTTGAAGTGATGGGTGCAGGTTTAGTTCAACGTGAAGTATTTAGACAAACTAAAATTGATCCAGACCTGTATACAGGCTTTGCATTTGGTATGGGTATTGAAAGACTAGCAATGTTAAAGTATCAAATTAATGATATTAGATTATTGTATGAAAATGATTCTCGCTTATTAAAGCAGTTCTAGAAAGGTTATATTTAGATGAAAATTCCAATCAGTTGGCTTAGAGACTACGTAGATTTACCAGAAAGCATTGAAGAAATGGCTGAGAAGCTTTCTTTTTCAGGTTTAGAAGTTGAAGAAATCATAGAAGTTGGAGCGGCCCTAAAAGGGATTATTACAGGTAAAATTGAAGAGATTTCACCTCACCCTGATGCTGATCGACTTGTAGTCACTCAAGTTAACGATGGGTCAAAACGAATTCAAATTGTTACGGGTGCTACGAATATTTCTGTTGGAGACATCGTTCCTGTGAGTCCCCCTGGTGCCGTATTGAGCAATGGGATGAAGATAAAAGTGAGTAAATTGAGGGGGATTGAGTCAAGTGGGATGCTTTGCTCGGAAGCTGAACTTGGTGTAGCCGATGAAGCTGATGGCATTTGGATTTTACCTACAAATACCCCTGTTGGAGTTGATTTTATAGACTATGCTCAATTAAAAGAGTCACTATTGGATATTGCAATATTACCTAATCGTGGTGACTGTCAAAGTATTATAGGTACAGCTCGTGAATGTGCTACGTTGTTAAATCTTCCATTAAAACGGCCTGAGTTTAAACTAAATGAGTCTAAAGCAGAGACGGCTGTTGATCTTAATAGTAAATCGGCTGATTGCCCATTGTATTCGCTTAGAGAGCTTAGTTCTTGTTCTTTAAATAAAACGCCTCTTTGGATGCAAAGACGGCTTGAATTGTGTGGTATTCGCCCTATTCAGCTATTTGTAGACATAACTAATTACGTTTTACTTGAATTTGGGCAACCGTTACACGCTTTTGATACTAATTCTCTTAAAGGGACTTCTATTTCTATAGAAAACATAATCGCTAGTAGCACGTTTAAGGCCTTAGATGGTCAGGCGTACACGTTGGAAAAGGATGACCTCGTTATTTGCGATGAGAGTGGTCCAATTGCTATTGCTGGTGTTATGGGCGGGAAGTCTACTGAGGTTACTGAAAATACTACTTCTGTAAGTTTAGAAGCCGCTTACTTTGATCCTATTCGTGTTAGAAAAACTGGCACCCGTTTACGTTTAAGAACTGAAAGCGCCACACGTTTTGAAAAATCAGTAGATATTGAGGGTGTAATTGAAGCCGCTAATAGAGCGTCCTACTTGTTTCAAACGCTTGCTGGCGCCACTGTGAAAAATATAAACGTATTTAAATCAGAAAAAGATCCCTTATTTAAAGAAAAGTTATTAAACTTTGACCCTGAGGGAATCAATAAATTACTTGGAACTACTTATGAAAGAAAAGATATTCAAGAAACATTAGAAAGTTTGGGCTTTAAGATTAATGGAGACACACTTGTTGTGCCGAGCTTTAGACAGCATGATATTTCGGAATTACCTTGCATCGCAGAAGAAATCGCACGCCTTAAAGGCATGGAAAACATCCCTTCAACATTACCTCAGGGACCGTCTTTAAAAGCGTCTCAATTAGCTAGTTTTGAGTTTGATCAATTGATTCAAAACACACTTTGCGCTCGGGGATTTTCGGAAGTAAATACCTTTCCGATGGTGTCAGAAAAATCATTTAAAAAAGCGGGATTGCCTATTGAAGGGACTCTTCATATTGCTAATCCTATTTCTCAAGACGAGTCGGTTATGAGAACTCAGCTTTTTGTGTCTTTACTTGAACGACTTTCTTTTAATAGACGACGACAGCAAAAAGACTGTCATTTCTTTGAAATTGGAAAAGCGTTTAATGAGTCTATAAAACCTCACTTTGAAGACAAACGGCTTTGTGTAGTTGCGTCTGGAACTTATTTTAAAGAGGCGTACACTGAGACTAGTCGTCAAGAAAACACATATTCAATATTTCACATGAAAGGACTTCTAGAAGGACTTTTTTCTGATCATTCTATTAGTTTTGATAGCAATGACTCTAGAACTTTTTTACACCCTAAAAAACAATGTTCAATTTTGAATAATGAAGGACAAATCATTGGATTTATTGGGACGCTTCATCCTAACGTGGCTTCAGAGTTTGATGTTTCTGATGACACTGTAGTTGCTGAAATCAGCTTCCTTTCTTTAGACTTGGCCCCTAAATTTCCGTCTTACCAGTCTGTCAGTAAATTTCCTACTATAAAGCGTGATTTAGCCTTGTTAGCACCAAAAGAGTTGTCATATGGCGACATTAAATCTTTTTTATTAGCCAACAAACCTAAACTAGTTACCGACATTCAATTATTTGATGTTTTTGAGTCTGATCAGTTAGGTGAAGACAAAAAAAGTATCGCCATTACCTTCACATACGAAAATAAAGAAGCCTCATTAACGGACGATGAAGTGAATAAGTCGCATCAAGATCTTAGAACACTCATCTCAGAAAAACTACCCGTTAGTATTCGTTAATGTTTGATCTTTCTAAAGTTACAATTACCCCGATGCTCAAACAGTATCTGTCTCTTAAAGAGGCTCATACCGACTGTATTTTGTTTTTTCGCTTAGGTGATTTTTATGAAATGTTTTTAGATGATGCGTTGATAGCCTCAAAAGCGATTGATTTAACATTGACTGGAAGAGGAAAAGACGACAATAGAATACCGATGTGTGGACTCCCATATCATGCAGCTGAGAACTACATTATAAGACTTGTAAAACAAGGTCATAAAGTGGCCATTTGCGAACAGGTAGAAGATGCGTCTGAGTCAAAAGGACTCACCAAACGCAAAGTAACTCAAATTATTACCCCAGGAACTATTCTCAAAGAGGATGCACTCGAAGCTAAAGATAGTAATTATATTGCGTCTATACATGTATCACCAACTCTATTTGGCCTTAGTTTTGTGGATTGTAGTACAGGTGAATTTAAATGTTCGGTGTTAAATGACAAAGACGAGGTGGAATCGCTTTTACTCTCTTTAGAAATTAAAGAATTAATTGTAGACGAGGATCAGCCGCTTCCTTTTACTTTAGAGGGCGTATTGATTAATACTGTGCCTTTTCAAAAAATTGATAGAGCAAGCGATTGGTTGAAAATGCATTTTAAAGTTCACGATTTGTCTGCCTTTGGTATTGATGGACTCACAGAAGCGTTTCCAGCAATGCAAGCCCTATTGGCCTATTTGGGGACCGTTCAGAAAGATGCTCTAGATCATATCCGTTGGGCTAAACCCTATTACCCTAATTCTTATTTACTAATCGATAATAATTCTGTTAACCATTTAGAACTTGTGACATGTAACAGTACTAATACTAAAAAAGGTTCATTATTTTGGGTACTTAATCATTGTAAAACGGCCATGGGAGCCAGGCGATTGAAACAGTTAATAAAAACGCCTTTTGTGGACAAAAATATAATAGAAAAAAGGCATAATTTTTTAGAAAGTTTGTACGGTGATATTTTATCTAGAGAAGAAGTTAGAGATCAACTTCAATCTGTTTATGATATTGAACGACTGGTTTCTCGAATATCTACACGTCATAATAATCCTAAAGACTTATTGGCCTTAAAACAATCTCTCGACTCTGTAAGTCAGTTACCTGAAATATTAAGTCAACTTGATGTACAAGGATTTGACGACTTCTTTACATTTTTTTCCACCCTAAACCAAGACGGATCAGACCATCAAACTCTGCACTCTTTAATTACATCTGGTATCAATGAAAACTGTCCACAAAACAGTCGAGAAGGTGGGCTTATTAACCCTGGATACAGTCAAGAGCTTGATGATCTTTTATTGTCATTTAAGACCATCAGAGATTGGATTAACAGCCTTGAAGAACGTGAAAGAGCACGTACAGGAATTAAAGCTTTAAAAGTTGGATATAACAAAGTGTTTGGTTATTACTTTCAATTATCACATAGTTATAAAGGCGATATCCCGGAAGACTATATTAGAAAACAAACATTGAGTAATGCGGAAAGATATATCAACCCAGAATTAAAAGAAAAAGAAACACTTTTATTTAACGGAGAAGAAAAACAAAACAAACTTGAAAGTAGATTATATGAAGAAATAGTTAACAAAGTTAAAGACTATATCCCCTATCTACAGAAACTTGCATTTAATATAGCTGAGCTTGATTGTTTTCAGTCATTAGCTAATGTGTCTCAAAAAAACTCCTACTCTAGACCCATTATTGAAGACGATAATCAACTCACGCTTGAACTTAAAGGAAACCGTCACCCTGTTCTTGAACAAAATAGAGACGTACAAGTGATTCCTAATGACATTATCTTAAATCAAGAGTCTAGATTTATATTAATTACGGGTCCAAATATGGCTGGAAAGTCAACTTTAATGAGGCAAGTTGCATTAACCGTAGTAATGGCTCAGATGGGATGTTTTGTTCCTTGTGAACGCGCTAAATTGAGTATTGTGGACAAGTTATTTACTCGAATTGGAGCAAGTGACAATTTGTATTCTGGACAAAGTACATTTATGACTGAAATGTTAGAGACCTCTAAGTTACTTCATAATTCTACAAAAAATAGTTTAATTATTTTAGATGAAATTGGAAGAGGGACGTCTACATACGATGGGATTAGTATTGCGGGTGCGGTTACTGAATATATACATAATGTTGTGGGTGCTCGTACTTTGTTTGCAACTCATTATCATGAGTTAACAGGCCTTAATACTCAACTTTCTGGACTTAGAAATGGGTCTATGAGTATTTCTGAAGACGATGGGAAACTTGTATTTACCTATCACTTTAAAAGTGGCCCTGCCGACAAAAGTTACGGCATACATGTCGCCGAGATGGCCGGACTACCCAACGAAGTCATAAACAGAGCCAAACAACTTCTTGAAGAATTTGAAAGCGACAGCATTACACATAATCAACTCCAATTAACTCTTTTTTAAATGTTTCCATATGTTAATATACTCTTATGCAAATAAAATCATTAGATATTCCTGACGTAAAATTATGTATCCCTACTTTGATAGAAGATCCTCGAGGATATTTTTTTGAAGCGTATAACGAAAAGACTTTCCACGAACAAGGAATTAAAGACTACTTTGTACAAGACAATCAAAGTGAATCGACTAAAGGAATTTTAAGAGGACTTCATTTTCAAACACAACCGATGTCTCAATCTAAATTGGTAAGAGCTATTGAAGGAGAAATTTTTGATGTAGCTGTAGATTTAAGACCTGATTCGCCTACTTATAAGCAATGGGTGGGTGAGTATTTATCTGCTACAAACCATCATTATTTGTATGTACCGGTTGGATTTGCTCATGGATTTTTTGTGACTTCAGAAAAAGCAGTTGTACTTTACAAATGTAATCAGTTTTATTCTAAAGACTGTGACCGAAGCATTGCCTATAACGACTCTGAAATTAACGTAGAATGGCCATTAAATGGAATTGAGCCCGTACTTTCTCAAAAAGATATTTCAGCAAAACCACTTTCTGAATATATGAGTACTGAATCGCTTACATGGTAAGTTATTCTACAGAACGTTTTTTAGATTATACCAAAACAAACATAAGCCTCCATAAATGGTCCTCAACTGGAACTCCTAAAAAAGTAATGTTGATTTGTCACGGAATTGCTGAGCATGGCGCTAGGTATGCCCCATTTGCTCAATTTTTAGCTAAACAGAATATACTTGTGTATGCCATTGACCATCGTGGGCATGGCCTAACTAGTAAAGAAACAGGCTTTGGCGTAGTGGGAGAAACAGACTCTTACTTGTCTCTTGTTAGAAACATTAATGAAGCCAAGAAATACATATTAGAAAACAACCCAAGTATTGAGTTTGTAATGCTGGGGCATAGTATGGGATCTTTTTTGGCACAAGCTGCGGTTCAAGATGACCCAATCCACGTAAAAGGACTCATACTTTCAGGCACCAGTATTGAACCAGCGCTGCTCCTTAATTTTGGGAAAGCCGCCTCTCGTTTTTTAGGGTCACTTTTAGGCATGACAAGGCCTAGTTTAATTATCAAGATTATGGCTTTCGCACCCTATATACTCCCTTTTATACCGTTTAGATCTAAAGGCGATTGGATTTGCTCAGTGGACCAAGTGGTGGATGATTTTATGGCGGACCCTTTATGTAATAGTAGACCCTCTTATCAATACTTTTATGCACTCTTTGATGTATTGAATACAATTTACAGAGAGGAGCGTTTAAAAATGATACCTAAAGATCTTCCCCTCTTATTATTTTCAGGTGAAAAGGATCCATTAGCTAAAGGCACAAGCGCCCTGAAAAAGATTGTAAAGAAATACAAAGATACTGGTCATCAAAATATTCAATTGAAAATATATCCAAAAGGCCGACATGAAATGCTTTTGGAATACAATAAAGAAGAGGTATTTTTAGATGTGGCTACCTGGCTTGGGTCCCTTTAAAGAGTATGCTACACTCTACACATAAAAACGAGGCTGAATTAGCCATAAATTAGGAGCTTTTTAATGAATTGGCGTGAACGACGATATTCTTCAGAATTATCACTTAAAGATGTAGGACAAACAATTGAGATGAGTGGCTGGGTAGATACCATTAGAGACCACGGACAAGTATTATTTATTCATTTGAGAGACAAACAAGGTGTTGTTCAAATGGTTTTTGATCCTAATGTAGACGCTGAGTGCGCAAAACAAGGTGCGGCTTTGCATTCGGAGTATGCAATTACAGTTAAAGGAGAGGTTAAAGAAAGAGCTGACGAAGCTAAAAACCCTAACTTACCTACTGGAGACATTGAATTACAAATTTCTGAAGTGACTGTTCATAGCACCTCTAAAACTGTTCCATTTATGATTACTGAAAAAAGTCAGGTTGATGAAGAGTCTGCTGAATTTAATGTTGATGAAGATATTAGATTGACATACAGATACTTAGACCTCAGACGAATTAGTATGCAAAAAAACTTATTAAGACGTCACGAAATTGTACAAAGTATTAGGTCAATATTAAATGAGAAAAGTTTTATTGATGTTGAAACACCTATTTTAACCAAAAGTACACCAGAAGGCGCCAGAGATTATTTAGTACCAAGTAGAGTACACGAACATAAATTTTATGCCCTACCCCAATCTCCACAACTTTTTAAACAATTATTGATGATTAGTGGGATGGATAGATATTACCAAATTACTAGATGTTTTAGAGATGAAGATTTAAGACCCAACCGACAACCTGAGTTTACTCAACTTGATCTTGAGGCCTCTTTTATTGATGAGTCTTTTGTTTATGAGCTTTTAGAGACCATTATGATTAGATTGTTTAAAGAACAAAGAAATGTTGATCTTAGTAGTGGATTCCCACAAATAACTTACGCCGATTGTTTGGACCAGTACGGTAATGACCGACCTGACCTACGTTTTGATATGACTCTGGTAAATGTTACAGAGGCTTGTAATGGCGTTAGCTATAAGATTTTTCAATCAATTATAGATAATGGTGGGCTTATTAAGGGAATTAACCTTAAAGGTAAGTCTAGTGAATTAAGTAAAAGTTATTTACAAGAAGAGATAGCTAAAAAGACAGCTGCTAAAATTGGAGTTCGTGGAATTAGTTGGATGAGAATTGAAGACGGAAAATTACAATCTAATATTGTTCAGTTTTTTTCAGAAGAGCAACAAGCTAATTTAATTAAACAAATGAATGGTGAAAATGGAGATGTGTTATTTTTTATTGCTGACACTAACCACGGTACTGTTAACGATGCCCTAGGACGACTGCGATTAATACTTGGTGAACAACATGGCTTAATTAACAAAGATGATGTGAAACCTTGTTGGGTAATTGATTTCCCATTATTTGAGAAAAAAGAAGGGCGACTTCATTCGTTGCATCATCCTTTTACACAGCCTAAAGGGGATATAAGTAAAATGACTGATGACGAGATTTCTTCTGTAAATGCACGAGCCTATGACCTTGTTATTAACGGTGAAGAAGTGGGTGGTGGAAGTATTAGAATCCATGATTCAAGCGAACAAAAGAAAATTTTTGAACTTCTAGGTTTAAGTGCTGATGATATCGAGCAGAAATTTGGCTTCTTTGTTAATGCGCTTCAATATGGAACGCCTCCTCATGGAGGTTTGGCGATTGGAATTGACCGACTAGTTTGTATACTTACGCAGAATGCCTCTATAAGAGAAGTGATCGCTTTTCCTAAAAATAGAGTGGCGGCTTGTCCTTTAACTCAGGCTCCTGACTATGTGTCAGCAGACCAACTTGAGGAATTGAGTATTAAGCAAACTGCTTTGAAAGAAGTTGAAGCTTAAGCTACTCCCTATTTTTGTTTAGATTAAAGTTTCTTTTTGCCTCGCAATAACAGGGGGCTAGCTTCTCTCAATGACTGAGAGTAGAGATTATTTCATTCGCAATGACAGACGGTTTAGTTTGTCTTTTCTGCGTAGAGTTTGATTTTTCTTCCTTCGAAAGTGTATTTGCCTTTGTCTTTCACTTTTAATGGATATTTACCATCAAAACAAGCTGTACAAAAACTGCTAGCAGGATATGCTTTAATAACCTCTAACATTCCTTTTATCGACAAATAGCCTAAACTATCGCCTCCAACATATTCTAGAATTTCGTTAACTGTCTTTTTGGATGCAATTAGCTTTTCTCGCTTAGGTGTGTCTATACCAAAGTGACAGGGGTTTCTGATGGGAGGTGATGATATTCGAAGGTGAACTTCTTTTGCACCCGCTGCTAGTATCGCCGACACTCTTTTTTTAGAGGTGGTTCCTCTAACGATTGAGTCATCAATAACGATTACCCTTTTCCCTTTTAAAACTGAACGAATAGGGTTTAATTTTACTTTTACAAAGAAGTCTCTAATTTTTTGCTGTGGCTGAATAAAGGTTCTTCCTACATAGTGGTTTCTTGTCATACCTACTTCATAAGGGATTCCAGACTCTTCAGCGTACCCTAATGCGGCACTATTACCAGAATCTGGAATAGCCATTACTAAGTCAGCATCAACTGGATGCTCTTGTGCTAGTTTTCTACCAAATGCTTTTCTTACCTCATGAACACTTTCCGAATAAACTACACTGTCTGGTCGTGCAAAGTAAATATGTTCAAATACACAAAATTTAGGAGTAACTTTTACTGGAATTTTGTAAGATTGTAGTCCGTCTTTGTCTATAAAGATTATTTCTCCTGGCTCAACTTCTCTAACGTAAGTTGCCTCTATCAAGTCTAGAGCGCAAGTTTCTGAAGCCACAATATAGCCGTCCCCTTTCTTGCCTAAAACCAAGGGTCTAAATCCGAATGGGTCACGTGCTGCTATTAAAAACTTCTCACCTAAAATACAAATTGAATAGGCGCCCTCTACTTGTTTAAGTGAAGACTGGAGACGCTCAACATGAGTAGCTCCTTTTGCACGAGACAATAAATGTAGGATTATTTCTGAATCTACTGTTGAATGAAATAAGGCCCCTTCTTGTTCAAGTGTTTTATAAATTGTAAAAGCATTTGTTAAATTTCCGTTATGGGCAACGGCGTATTTTCCATGAGATGTTTTAGAATATAGTGGTTGAATATTATTTTTGTCATTAGATCCAGTTGTTGAGTACCTAACATGCCCTATGGCTTCAGTACCTTTGAGGTAAGCTATATTTTTTGGATTAAATACTTCAGAAACTAATCCGGAGTCTTTAACGACATAAAAGTTCTTTCCTTCAAGTGAGACAATCCCTGCACTTTCTTGTCCTCTATGCTGTAATGCATATAATCCTAGATAACATAGATTTGCAGCGTCTTTACATCCAAATACTCCAAATACTCCACATTCTTCCTTTAGTCCCATAATTGCCTCCGTTAATTTAAGATACTAATAAAACTATTCTGTCCCCTATTTCTGGCTCTTTCGTTTCTGATTGATTATATACATATACTTTTGAGTCTGGATATATAATAAATAACCTTAGGCAATTTTTATACTTAGCAACAATTGTTTCAAGTGTAGTAAGTTCGGTGATTTCTTCGGTGATAAATTTGCCTCCAGCAATTAAACGAGTAGACAAATAGGCCGATGTGGAACCTTTACTAAACAAAAAACGTCCTTGGTGATAGTTTTCTGTAATTACTGTAAATTTATCACTTGGTTCAATTCTAAAAATGTATTGAGATCCAAAAATGTCAGAGTATTCCAAGCTAGATAATACATTTATTTCGTCACTGTTAGTAGCTGCAATAAATTGTGAATAATGTCCGAACTCAACTTCATCAAAAACCTTTGTTGAATGAATACTTCCTTGAATAGATTTAAGCCCTATGTCTTTTGACTCTAAAATATTTTCTCTGTTTGAGTCTACCAAAATAACATCAACTTTTTGCATTGTTAAATGTTTTGCCAATTTTCTTACCCAGGTTTGGGCCCCTACAAAAAGAATTTTTTTATGATCCACTACAAGATTTAAATATTTGGCTAAAGGGCTCCCTATAAAGCTGTAAAAAACAACCGTACTTAGTATAACAATAAACGTTATGGGTATTAACTCACTTGCTCCTGGTATCCCAGCTTGAGTTAATTTAATGGAGAAAAGAGATGCTACAGCCGCTGCAACTATTCCTCGAGGGGCTAAAAATGAAAGGAATATTTTCTCGGAGGTTTTAAGAGGACTTCCTATAGTACATAGGTAAATGCCTAAAGGACGTGTAACAAAAAGTAATATGGCTATAAATATTACCGTGTTTAGAGAAAAATATTGAATTAAATCGTCTAGTTGAACTCTTGCTGCTATTAATATAAATAATGAAGATAGAAGTAAAATAGTTAAGTTTTCTTTAAATGTAACAATTTGTTTTATGGTCACAATAGATTGATTTGCAATCACTATCCCCAAAATAGTGACGCCTAACAAGCCGGCTTCTGCTTGTACAATTTCAGATAATGAATACACAAGAATGACTATCATTAAGGTAATTGTTTCTTGCAGGTATTCTGGAATCCATCTCTTTTTTAAAATAATTATGAGTATTGCGGCTCCAAGTAAGCCTGTTACGAAGCCAGCAAGGATGGTGCCTAAAACAGTAATAATAACTAAGATAAAAACATCTTTGGTTCCTTGTGCAATAATGATTTCAAAAATAAGGACCGCTAATGATGCTCCTATAGGGTCAATAACAA
Organism: Candidatus Marinamargulisbacteria bacterium SCGC AAA071-K20; assembly: GCA_003265975.1. Lineage (GTDB taxonomy): Bacteria > Margulisbacteria > Marinamargulisbacteria > AAA071-K20 > AAA071-K20. Next base: position 3,737 of record QFBU01000011.1, on the reverse strand, counting down.
TACCTTCCCACCTTAAAACTGAAGCCACTGAGGGTTTGATTTTCATTTGCCTTAACAAGGGTATAATTACAGTGGGTCCGGTTACAACTAAAATAACCCCAACTAATATAGAAATTTGTAATGGGAGACCAAATAAATAGTATGTAGAAAGAGTGGTAATAGTTGCCGTTACTAATAATCCTAGGGTCACTAAATTTCTAACCACTTTACCGGTATATTTTAGGCCACTAATTTTTAAACTTAGTCCACCTTCGAATAAAATTATGGCTACAGATAGTGAAATCATTGGGGACATTGCATTGCCTAAAATTTCGTCTGGATTAACAAGGTTGAAAACAGGTCCAACGAGGAGCCCCGTTAATAATAAAAATAAAATTGAAGGAAGCCTAAATCGCCAAGATAGCCATTGTGCAGCGATACCTAAAACTGGAAAACTTGCAAAAGCAAACAAGGACTGTTTCATTTAGTGAATTGTATCACTAAGATAGGTGTTTTAAAATGATGATATACTTAAATTCTAAGGAGTTAACCAACAATGAAATTCAAATGCAGTTCAATAAGTCCTGAAAAGGCAACATCAACAGTATTAGCTATTTACTATTCTTACGATTCAAAAACCTGTGCTAAAACACTTTCATTACTTGATAAACAGTTAGGGGGACAATTATCTGACTATATAAAAGAAGAAATTGTCTCTCATAAAAAAGGATCTTTTTTTAGACTAAGCCCTTTAGGGAATCAATCTTATAAACATATTATTTTTTTAGGAATTGGAAAAACTAAAAATGTAACAGCACCCGATATTAGACATTTGTCTGGATCACTTTCACGGTTTGTAAAAAAATTAAATGCTTCATCTGTGTCTATATATTTAGACACTAAATGCTTAGGCACTATTAAAGAAGATCAAGTTACACAAAGTATTGCTGAAGGGCTTTCAATGGGAAGCTATAGCTTTAAGGGTTTAAAAACTAAAGTAGAATCGAAGAGCGTCGCTCTTTCTGAAACGACATTGATTTCAAGTTTTAAATCAGCTTCTCTAAAAGTTGGATTTTCTAAAGGATTAGCTGTAGCTGAGGGAGTGAATTTGGCACGAGACTTAGCCAATACTCCAGCAAATATTTTAACTCCAACTGAAGTTGTAAAACGTGCAAAAGCTTATTTTAAAGGGACGACTGTTAAAGTTAGTGTTATTGATGCAAAACAAGCGGCCGCTATGAATATGAACGCGTTTCTTGGAGTTGCAAGAGGATCTGTAGAAGCACCTTACATTTTATGTCTAGACTATAAAGGTGGCGGAACTAAAAAACCAATTGCGTTAGTTGGTAAGGGCGTTACTTTTGATTCGGGAGGAATTTCGATTAAACCGTCTTCTAAAATGTCAGAAATGAAAGCTGACATGAGTGGCGCGGCCTCAGTATTTGGAGCGTTTAGTGCCATTTCAAAAATAAAACCCAAGGATAATATTGTAGGTATAATGCCGTTGGTTGAAAACATGCCTTCGAGTAACGCACTCAAACCTGGGGACGTAATAACAGCTATGAACAAAACAAGTATTGAAGTTTTAAATACTGATGCTGAAGGTCGATTGGTTTTAGCCGACTCTATTTGCTATGCCATTTCAAAATTAAAAGCAAGAGTAGTCGTAGATATTGCAACGCTTACTGGCGCTAGTTTAGTGGCGCTTGGAGAACTAGCTATTGCCCTATTTAGTAATAGCGAAAAGCAAATAGCTGAGTTTAAATGCAATGAACTATTTACAGGTGAAAAAGTATGGAACATGCCTTTATATGACGAGTTTTTAGACTACTTAAAATCTGACGTTGCCGATATTTCTAATTGCTACGAAGGACGATACGGCGGAGTATGTACTGCCGCTAAATTTCTCCAACAGTTTGTTGGAGACACCGACTGGGTTCATTTAGACATGGCGCCACTAATGAGTTCGTCTAAAACGTCAGGTGAACAGGTTAAAGGTATGAGCGGAGCCGCTACTCAATCACTTATTGAATTTGTTACTTAAAGTCAAAGTTTAGTGATGAATAGCCTTGGTTTAATGCCACTGTAAATGGAACTTGATTGGCCACTGGTCCCCAGAACTGTCTTGGCCCTGGAGAAGTAAACTTGTCGGAACCAGCCCAGTCTTTTCTTCTTGATTGAAAATACTTAAAGGCCTTAGAGTCCATTTCTACTAAAGCTTTTTTTATGACCATTTCTGTAGTCCCATGACGTTTTTCTTGTACCACTAGGTTTGGTATTGGTATAGCGTAGGCTTTTCCACCGTCGCTTAAGTCGCTTAATGCGGCAATATACCCAGATTTCGCTCTGGCGGCTAATGAGCCAGCAATTAAACCCAAATTAAAGGTATAACTAGAGTCGAATAAAGAAGGTGCGCCACAACGACCTTCATACCCAAAAAAGTGACGATTTGACGAAAACTTTACTTCTGGAGCTACCTCCTTTAACTTATTTTGAATCATCTCAATTAATAATAGTTCTGTTGGTATTTGAGAAACTTGTACGTTTCCATGTGAGTCTCTCTCAAGAAGTAATTGTTGTTGTATAGCGTTTGGCAAACTATTAAAAAGTTGAGATAAACTGGAGGAAAGCGTCGGAGATATTTTTGCTTTCTTCTCGTCGAAGTCTAGCGAGTTGAATGAGTCGTCTTGCTGAGCAATACTGTCGTTAAGCTGAGACATCAACCCTTTTAGTTCTGGAATAAACTCAATTAGCCCTTCAGGAATTAACACGACACCGTAGTCTTTCCCTTGTTTAGATCGAGAGACGATAACATCTACACATTCAGAAATTATTTCATTAAGACTCATTTTTTTGGCAGCTACTTCTTCAGATATAAAACAAAGCTGAGGCCTAGTTTGAAGAGCTACTTCTAAAGCGACATGACTAGCGCTTCTACCCATCAACTTTACAAAATGCCAATACTTACGAGAGGAAGGCGTGTCTTGAAGAATGTTACCCACCATTTCAGAATATATTTTTGTCGCTGTATCGAAACCAAACGAAATGGGTAAGAGAGCTCCAATTTGTAAGTCGCCGTCAATTGTCTTAGGAACGCCAATTACAGAGCAACCTGTTTCTGCTAAGTTTTCGGCTAAAAAAGCAGCGTTAGTATTAGAATCATCGCCCCCAACTACAATGATACCGTCTAAGTTAAATGTCTTTACTGTATTTTTTACTGCCTCGAATTGTTCAGGTGTTTTTATTTTAGTTCTATCAGAACCTAAAAGATCGAATCCACCCAAGTTTAAAACCTCGGCAACCATGTCATCATTAAGTTCAAACAAATCACCCTCTATAAGTCCTTTAGGCCCAGCTTTAACGCCATATAGTGTATTAGCCGCACCAAGAACCGCTTTAATACCAGCTACAACATTGTGCCCTCCAGAAGCAGGTCCGCCTGAAAATAGAACAGCAATTTTTTTACCTGTCACTTGGTCTTGTGAAGGAATGCATTCTAAAAGTTGATTCGCTTGCTTCTGTGCAATTGAAGGAAAGGTTTTTTTTACGTCGTCTTCTAAAGCATTTAATAGCGTTTCGCTCGTTTTAAATGAGGCGGGTTGGTAAGTCCCCTCTTTTTGAAAAAGAGCCAAACTTGAGACGTTTTGATTTCTTAACGTGTTCTCTAATAAGGCGTTAGATTTTTCCATGGATGTAAGTGTTTGTTCTAGTGTAGACATATTGTGGATCTCCTAAGAATTAATAATCAAATTATATCA
>QFBU01000109.1 GCA_003265975.1 Candidatus Marinamargulisbacteria bacterium SCGC AAA071-K20 | reverse complement strand
TAATACGTCTTACAGAAACTAAAGGCGCTGCTTCCAAATAATACAGTAGTACTTATTTAAGGCCGCTTTCTAATAACAGTTGAGTCGATTACTAAGAAATCTAATTCAGTCTGAACAAAAACCTCTATAGCTTGATGACTATTTTCTACAATAGGGTAGCCATGTAAATTGTAGGAGGTGTTTAACAAGACCCCAATGCCAGTTTTATCGTTAAAATGACTAAGTATTTCGTACAGATCACAATATCTTTTTGAGTCTATTATTTCGGGTCTTGCTGTAAAGTCACCTTGATGAATAGCACAAATCATATCATCTCTTTTATCTTCTTTAGTATCTGTCGCAAACATCATATAAGGAGATCCATGTGTTTTTATAGACTCAGGAATATTAAGGTAGTCGTCTTTTCTACTATCTAAGACAATTGGTGCAAACGGCATCCAAAAGTCTCTTTTTTTAACCGCTCTATTAATGGTACTGACATTCTTTAAATCACTCGGATTTGCCAATATTGATCTATTACCCAAAGCCCTTGCACCAAATTCCATAGGACCAGTGCATCTCGCAATCAGTTTATGTTCAGCCAAATATTCAGCCATTACTTTATTAACATCATCTACAACTTCAAATGAAATTTTATCTTTAAATGTCATAAGTGCTGACGCTAGGTCAGGACTGGGTAGAGATCCAGTAGTGTAGTGTGTGAGTCTAGATACAGAGGTGTTACTGGACACTTTTCGGTCAGTTATATAGTACGCCCCAAAAATATTGGACTCATCGCCACATGACGGGAATACATCCACAAAAGTAACCTCGGGTAATTCAGCAATTAATTTATTAATTTTCACATTCATAAATGTGCCGCCAGAACCAAGTATTTTACTGATTCCATATTTTTTTATACACCCTTTAATCCATCTTATAGAAATACGTTCAGAAAAAAGTTGTAAACCAGCTGCTATATTATCAAAACGATCATTTTTAAATTGGTCTAGTAGGGCTTTTGCAAACGTTCTATGTTCCATTCTTTCATAGTTGAAAAATACAGTATCGTCATCTATTAATCCTAAGAATTTTTCAAAAAACTCAGCATACTTTTGGGCATACTTGGGGTTAACATATGGAGCCAGTCCCATTAATTTATATTCATGTTCATGTGCCTTAAATCCTAAAAAATGGGTAACCATAGAGTACATATTACCTAAGGAATAACAATTTGAAGTAGCTAAAGGACTTAGGTCTCCGTTTTCACCCTTCCAAACGGCAGTAGTAATATCGTCTCCACCGCCATCAGCAGTGAATACTAAATAGGGTTCATTTTGGTCCTGTGCAAGCCCATAATATACAGCCCCAGCATGGCAATCATGGTGACCAACTGTTCTCATTATATCTATTGAGAATCCAAGTTCTAATAACTTTTTGACATCCATTCTATTCTTCAATAAATGTTTGTTTCTTTTTAAGGCTTTATAGATTGAATTAAAAACAGGGGCCTTAGAAAGGGCGTTTTGTAATGTATATCGGTCGAATGTTTTACCATCTACTGCATCTTCAAAGGCGTCATCGTATCTTTTATAAAAAGACTCTGTGGTGATTTGATGGTCAGCACTATTGCATAAAGCAATATGCTTTATTTCTTCAGGTTTTACGTAAGTATTAAGAATAAAATCTAAAGACTTCTGAGGAAACCCCATGTAGTTTTTTATACGTGTAAATCGTTCTTCTTGCAGGCAAACTATAAGTTTGCCATTATTAAAAAGCCCTACTGAAGATCCAATTCCTGAATTAACAGAAAGTATCATTTTCTACTGAAATATTGGTGAACTTAAAAACTCAACGTTAGACTTAGTTTGCCCTAACAGTTTCAATAGCTCTTGAGTAGAGTTTTCAGAGTCCATGTTCTTCCTAAGTAAGTATGACTTTCTTAGCGTATCTGGAGAAAGTAATAGCTCTTCTTTACGTGTTCCTGAATTGATAATATCAATGGCAGGGAATACACGTCTATTGGCTAGTTTTCTGTCGAGATGGAGTTCCATATTACCAGTACCTTTAAACTCTTCATAAATAATGTCATCCATACGTGACCCTGTATCAACAAGTGCAGTAGCAATAATAGTTAAACTTCCACCACCTTCAATGTTTCTAGCTCCACCAAAAAATCGTTTTGGTTTATGCAAGGAACTTGGATCAAGACCCCCAGATAATGTCCGACCAGAAGGAGGGACAACCAAATTATAGGCTCTAGCAAGTCTTGTAATACTATCTAGTAGAATGACAACGTCTTTTCCACATTCAACCAATCTCTTTGCACTTTCTAGTACAAGTTCAGAAATACGTACATGCTGCTCAGGTGGCTCGTCAAATGTAGAATAAATAACTTCTCCATTTACTGAACGTTCCATATCTGTAACCTCTTCAGGTCGCTCATCAATTAAAAGAACCTTAATAAGTATGTCAGGATAATTAGTGCTTATACTATTCGCAATTTCTTTTAATAAACTGGTTTTACCGGCTTTAGGAGGAGAAACAATTAGAGCTCGTTGGCCTTTACCAATTGGAGCTAGCATATCCATAACCCTACCTACGAGTGGTTTAGGTCCAATTTCTAACATCAGCTGCACATCTGGATATACTGGAGTTAAGTTTGAGAACAAAGTTCTTTCTTTAATACGTTCAGGATCTTCCCAGTTAATCGCTTCTACACGAAGTAGTGAAAAATACCGTTCACCCTCTTTAGGCGGTCTAACTTGCCCAGAAATTGTATCTCCTGAAGAAAGTCCAAATCGTCTAATTTGTGTTTGAGATACATAAATATCCTCAGAGCTTGGTAGATAGTTGTTTGTTCTTAGAAATCCATATCCATCCGGAAGTATTTCTAGAATTCCACGTGCAAAAATAAGACCATTTTGCTCAGTTTTTGCTTGAAGTACCTTAAATATTAAGTCTTCTTTGGTAAGTTGCTTATAGCCTGGTACTTTCAGTTGTTCAGCATGTTTGTGAAGGTCAGCCAAGGTGCTCTTCTGAAGTTCAACAATATTTAGACTGTTTTTTCTTTCATCGGTTGCCTTTTTTTCTTCATTCGTTTGAGAATTTTTTTCATTAGCCTGAGTCTTTTCTTCAGGTTTTTTTTGCTTTATTTCATTTTCTTGAGATTTTTTTTTAGCCACCACGATGCCCCTCGTATTTGTTTAGTTTAGAGTAAATTTACTCGGTTTATTTATAAATTCTATTTTTTTGGAAATGTTTAGATACCTTTAAAATATTAAGTACTATTCAAGTAAATCATTTTTGAATGTAAAGTTCAAGGCTTTTTGAGTCAAAAATTGACGTAAGAAAGCACTTGTTGATATAGTGTTTGTTCTATGAAACAGACGCCTCCTTTTTTAATTGTCTTCCTGACTACAATCTTTTGTCTATTTCTAAGTCAAGGAGTGTATTCCCAAGATTCTAAAAGTTTAAACATCGAAAGCGACGTTCCTACTCAGCATGTTGAAGAAGTTAGAGCCGCCGACCCTCTTGAAGTAAAGCCGCATGAATTTAAAGATCATATATTGAAAATCAACAACGAACTTCAATATTCGAACTATTCAAATGCTATGGCTTACATTCAGTCTTTATATAACAAAGTAAAAGAAAAACTAGAAACAGACATTGATCGTTATTTTCCTAATACATTCAGAGGCTATAAAATTCGCCGATCTCAATATCAGAGTGGAGAGTTTGAAGAGCGTAGTTATGGCGTTATTTTTGCAAAATCTTTTAAAGATAAGCGTGGTAGAACAATAGACGTCAACGTAATCTACGCAGATGACTCTATTCACGAATACGAAAGACTGATAGAAAACCCAAATTTAGTGAATGGAATTGAAAACGTAAACATTATTACGCTTAATAAAAA
>QFBU01000108.1 GCA_003265975.1 Candidatus Marinamargulisbacteria bacterium SCGC AAA071-K20 | reverse complement strand
TCATATCTTATTCGTTCTATCGGTACGTATTTTTTATTCATTACTTAATTATATTCCTAACTAGTTCTTTATAATATATATCTTTATTTAGGTACATTCTATGTACCCCCCATCAAGCATTAAATGTACCCTCCCTCATACACTTGATAGACCCCTCTTAATAAAGTGTTAACAATTAATGACCTTTATCCCCTTCTTATTAACAAACTTATCCCTCAACTTTTGGTTGTACACTTGTTTTTGTTTTTGGGACATAATATTTCTCAACTTAAGGTTGCTTTGCAATATGAATTGGAAGTCTTCGTCTTCTCTAAAATGGTATTTGTTTGTCATATTTTTGCCTCTATTCCGCCATGTAATATAGCCGAATAATTGCAATTTATCTAAAGCTCTCACAAGCGTTCTCTTGTCCTTTATTTTAAGTTTTCTTTTAAGGTAAGCATGACTAGGGGTACACCCTCTAACCGCTGTCTTAAGCCTTCTCAGAAGCATATAGAGGCATTTTTCAACAGGGGTTAAGACCTCATTATCCAATAAACTATGCTCAACTTTTAAGAATGGTTCTAATGTATTATTTTTCATATTGAAATTGATCTATGGGTTTAAGTTTGTCAAATGGAACTGACCAAACATAAGGTCTATTATCATTATTAAAGTTTGTCCAATTACCTACTGAAGATACATCTCTGGCCAGAATATATCCATAAAAATAATACTTAGGTGTGTCATCACCTACTAAGAAATAATAATCTTCATGGTTGAAAGGCTTTCTAATAATTAAAGATTTGTTTTGTTTTGAATGTAATTGAGATCGTACTTGAACAGGCTTATTATTTATAATTAAATCTTTGCCAAAATAATTATTAACTGAATGAGAAAAATAAGATTGCATTTTTTTTGATAATGCCATCTCACAAATTGTTCCTGAAATACTTCTACCCCATTCCTCATAAATACTAAATTTAGCACCATGACCCCATTTAATATTATTTCTCATGCTTTCAGACTGTCTTAGTAAACCTGTAAATGCACCAGAAAATATTTCCTCCCATTTTAATTCAACGCTTTCTATGGTCATTAAATATAAATATATTATTTTTAAAATAAAGCAACATTAACTGTTGACTTATTTGTAAATATTTTGTAAACACATCTTATGAATTCAGAAAGGTTCACAGATACAGCATGGACAACAGGAAACTTTAATAAAGCAACTATTAGTCCTAGTCAAACCGCTTTAAATAATTGGACATACTTTTTAAAGTATCAATTAATTCCTCATTTAAAATTTAAACCAGAAAAACCTTCTATTAGTTTTAAGACAGGAACATTTGTCCATGAATGGTTTCAAAATATATTAATGGGTAATGCAAAAATAGAAGATGCTGAAAAACATTTTAAAACTCATATTGAGCAATTTAAATTTTCAGAAAAACATAGAATGAAATCTTTATTTTTATTAAAAAATATTAAAGGTTATGTTCAAAGACACTTAGACGCTATTAAAGAAATATCAACATGGGGTGAAGGTTGGGGAATTGAGAAACCTTTTTCAGATTGGTATGACAATAAATATTTAGGCCAAACTTTAAACATTGCTAACGAAGGTTATATAGATTGTTATAATGATGATCTTAAAATTATAACAGAACATAAAAATAGATTTGGTTCAGCTAAACTTAGTCCATTAAAAAAAGAGCCTAAAAAAAATGTCAAACCAAATGAAAATAGAATAGGGGATTGGACATATACAAAATCACAAAAAATTAACAAACCTCAATTTACTCATTGCATTCAAGTTGCAGTTTATTCTAAGCATTACAATTATAAGTATCAGCCTTACTTAATTTATGTAGGGGATAGTGATTACACTATATTTACTAAGGATAATTGTTGGGAATTATCTAATTCAGGTCTTGAGTATTTTTTTGAAAAATTTATTCAGATTAATATTCAAAGACAAGAAATGTTAAGGATTGCCAATGGAGATATAAGAAAGTTAGCAATAATGATTGGTGTGGATTGGTCAGAAATTAGAAACTATAAAAATAATTTCTTATTAGAAAACTACCATGAGGAAGATATGTATAAACTAGAAACTTTTTACGAACAATTATGATTGGAGAAAATATGACAGATAAAATAATGATGGAACTTGCAAAGATGCAAACAAAAATAAGAAGTTATGAGTTAGAAATAAAATCATACAAAGATTTACTTCTTAAAAGAGATGAAGAAATAACTGAACTTAGAAAAAAAGTAGAACTAAAAGATTTAGAAGAAAAAATGATAGCTAAGAACAAAAGTTATTTAGAATTAAAAGTTTTAAAAGATCAAGAACAAATAGAAGAAAATAAAAAACTAAAGAAAGGTAAAAATGAAAGTAAGCGAAGAAGTAAATAAAATACTAAAACAATACAATGTTGATCCTAACAAAGCATTATGGAATTGTCATGGCACAGGAATTATGCTTCATAAATATTGTGAAGAAATTGGGGCAAGAGCTGGTGTTGAGGTTATAGAATATATAACTGAAAAAATTGAAGGAGATAATGTTGTTATTAAATGTCATGCAAAAATGAATGATAAAACTGTTTTTAGTTATGGTGAGTCTAGCCCAAAAAATTCTAAGAATGCTTATCCTGTTGCTATGGCTGAGAAAAGAGCATTTGATAGATGTGTATTAAAATTGGTAGGTCTTCATGGCCATATTTACGCTATGGATGAAATGCCTGACACAGATAGAATAGAAGAAAATCTAAAAGTTGAAACTAAAACTTTTAAACCAACAATTGCTAAACCTAAAATAGTTAAACCTATTGTTAGTTCAGGAGAAAAAATTGATGACATATATATTGCTACTCAATTAGATGTTATTGAAAAAAATCCTAACAATAAAAATTCTACTACCTTAAGAAGTGATTTAGAAAATCTTAAGACTAGAATAAATAAGGCTGGATATTGGGATGCGTTTATCAAGTCTAATAATTTTTTAAAGTTTAACGCATTAAGAAATCAAATAACCAAGAAACAAAGGAGTTAAAAATGGCGTTTGAATTAAAAGAAGGAGAAGGTTTCCTAAACAGAGATAATGAAAATCCAGAAAAATTTTGGGGTTCATTTAAAATTAGTAAAGACATGAAGCAAGGTGAAACAATTAACCTTACTGAATGGATTAATACTAAGGATGATGGGAGAGTTGTTCATAAATTACAAGAAAGAAAACCTAAGGTTGATCTTTAATTTGTAATTAATGGGGGGTGGTATGGTTGTTTTTTTGTTCCCTGTTAGAACTCACCCCCTGTTAAAATGAAATATATTTTGTATTTAATTATAGCAATTAATTCAGAACTTTATGAGATTAAAAAAATAACAATAATGGAAAATGTAAGTTGTGATACAGCCAAAGAAAAAATTTTACAATATAAAAAAGATGTTGGTTATTTTTATAAAAATGAATTGGTAATGGGTTACTACTGTAAAGATTTAAAAGGAGAGAAATATGTCAGATGACAATGTAAAGTGGATAGATATAGGTGAGAAATTGGTTAAGCAAATGCTTGAAAAGAAACAAGAAGAATATGGTAGTTTTAGAAATAACGCTTACATCATTGCAAGTTTTATTCAAAGTACACTTGAAGTTATTAATAATAAAGAAATAAAAGTACCTTTAACTTTGATACCTCAATTGATGATGATACTTAAAATTACTAGAACTATTGATGATGGTACTAAAAAATCAATTTACAAAGAAGATACTCATAAAGATATAGCAGGGTATAATAATTTATTAAAAGATATGCTTATCAAGAATGAGGAGGAAGGCAATAATGACTATTACAAATTCTAAGAAAAAACTTTTTTATAGTCCCAGAATAAAAGAAGTAATTGATTTTATGTCTAAATATTTTAAAGAAAATGATTGCTATCCAAAATTAGATGAGATTGGCAAAGCTTTAAATATAAC
>QFBU01000107.1 GCA_003265975.1 Candidatus Marinamargulisbacteria bacterium SCGC AAA071-K20 | reverse complement strand
TTATTTGTTTTTTCTTGCATTTTTGGAGGAGTAATCAGTTTATTAGTAGGTATATTTAAACGTTGATTTTTATTTTTCAAATATTAATCTAAAGTTTAGAATTTTAAGTTAGACTACTTAGATAAATTTAAAAATTTACATGAAAACATATAAAGAGACTCGTTTTGGATATAAGTTACTAATAATCTACCATTTGTTATCAATGGTCGGCTGTATTAATATCTATTTTCAAACTTTTTCACAACTAATATTTCTTTCTATTTCGTTTGTATTGAGTTTGGGTATTATTTTTTCAATACTTAAAAAAAATAAATTTGGTAAAATTTTAACAATTATCTTTCATACGTTTTATTTTTTTGTATTTTTTATGCAATGTATTATGTTTTATTTCTCAGAAAAAACGTATTCAGAAATATCTTACTTATCTGTTTTGAGATATACTGGAAGACCGATTATTGAGGCTCTAATTTTGAAGTTTACTATAAAAAACAACAATTATTTTAAGAATTAAAACTTTTTTATCCAAACCAAAAAATTGGCCACGCCAAGCCAATTTTATCCATTAAATGAACCTAAATCTAAGATCACTGAATTACACGCTTTCCTTTTAGGGACCTCAAAAAACCAATCCTAAACCCAAATACAATTCCACCTTAAAAAGCAAAAACCAGGCTCCCGCACAGCCGGTTTTCTCTATTAAAACGAAAAGAACCCGTGAGGTGCCCCGCACGCACCTCACCAACGAACCCCCCAAACCCATTCCTAATCAAACTCAAAACTCATCCCACCCTCAAACAGGTCTCATAGTCTTTCTGTAAATCGCTGATACACAAATTAACGTACCTCAGAGTGGCGTTTTGAGTGGAGTGTCCTAAGAGTTCTTTCCCATATGTTTATTAAATGGAAATAATGGGAATATTTACAAATGTATATACATATATTATAGTTACTGTATATGGAATTTGAATGGGATGAAGAAAAGAATAAATCAAATATTAAGAAACATGGTCTGTCTTTTGAAGAGGTAAGAGATGTATTTTTAGGAATATTGGTTACTTCTATGGATATTAGGCTAGATTATGGAGAAACAAGATATATTAGTATTGGAATATTAGAAGATATTATTGTTATCGTAGTAATTCATACAAATAGAAATGGAAGAGTACGACTTATTTCAGCTAGATTAGCTAAAGAAAAAGAGAGGAGACAGTATTATGAGTTTATCAAAAAAGAGAATTGAAGAATTAAGAAAAAGAAAAGACTCAGATATAGACTGTACTGATGTGCCAGAATTAGATAAGGCCTTTTGGAATAAAGCAAAGGTTCGTTATCCAGAATCAAAAAAAGCAGTGTCATTACGATTAGATGTAGATATTCTGAATTGGTATAAAGAACAAGGTAAGGGATATCAGTCGCTAATGAATTCAGTTTTGAGGTCTTTTATGGCTGTTCAGGAAGAATATCAAGAAAAATAGTTGTTTTGAATTTCACTTGTACTAGGTATGATTAAAGGATGACGAGTAAAACCACATCTAATCGACTTCTCACGTTAAATGATTCGCTTCCTGCGTCTATTAAAAAGCGTTTTGTTTTCGACAAAAAAGCCCTATCATTTACACTTCCTAAAAACCGTCATACAGACTCAAATCGTGATAGTGAAAATGGGCTATATTATTTTAACCACCGTTGGTATGATCCTATTAGTATGAGGTTCCTTTCTAAGGACCCTGCGGCTATTGATGTGAATGATCCGAGAACCATAAACAGATACACTTTTGTGAACAATAATCCTCTAAGATATTACGATCCAAATGGAATGTTTTCATGGGAAGGATTCACTTCTTCGATTAAACAAGGTTGGGGTGATAATGGGTTGTCAGGGGCTATTTCTGGTGGATTTGGGAACCTCGGTGAAAACTTTTCTAACTTTTCTGATGGGAAGGGGTTTAGTGATAATAGGGAACTAACTCGATCCTTAATATTTGATGGTAAAAACTTATTGGCATTGGATGGATATGGTACTGAAGTTAAGACGTGGGGTGCTAGGTCAAATAGTACCGCTCAATATGAGTGGGGTGGCAAGACGCCAGCAGGGAATTATTCAGTTAATGGTTTAGAGACCACCTCTCATTTATCTATGCAAACAGATAAAGGTTTTGGATATAAAGCTAAATTAAATTATCAAGGTACTAATTGGCCTCCAGGGAGAGAGATAAATACATTTTTTATTCATCCTGATAGTAACTTTTTGGGTACGAGTGGTTGCATAGGTGTTGATATAGCACAAAGCGCACAATTTTATAAATTTTTAAAGTCATACTTGGAAAGTATGAAAAGAATAGATGTAAATGTTCAGTACTAGATTAGTTATACTAGTTGTATTGTTTCTTAGTTTTTATTGTGAAAGTACTGTTGTGGTTGCGAGTACTTCAGTACACAAAACATCAACTCAGATAATAATAGATAAAAATTTGTACGATGGTTCGTTTAGACAAGAAAAAATAGTTTTTAATGAGGCTGTATCAGGGAATATTGATGCAGCTGTTAAGTTATTTAAGATGGCACTTTATAATACAGCTTCAGAGTCTCTTCCTGAGTTTATGACAATTCTTATGATTTCTGATTATCCTTTTTTCAAACAAGTATTAAATAGTCAACATTTTTCTGACTTTGATAGAGTAGTGTTTTATAGAATTATGAAAATTGGGATAGCAGACTACTTGCTAATCAATCGAAAAATATTAATGGGATTTCATAAAAATGTCGTAGAGAAGTATTCAAATGATAATTTTATTAAAAAGTGCTTTACTGAGGAAACACTAGGGTATGCTAAAGCTGAGTCAACGTTAAGTGGTCAATATAGTGCGAGTAATCTTGTAGATGGAGATGTAACAACAACCTGGGCTGAAGGATCAGTAGATGCTGGCCTTTATGAGCATGTATTTATTTTGAATCAGTATTCCAATCTTGTTAGGAATACTTACAACAAGATTGTTTTTTATACTGGTTATACAAAAAATAAAGAAACTTTTTATGACAATAATAGATTAAAGAAGATATATTTGAATTTCTCTAACGGAAATTGGAGAACAGTTGAATTTGAAGACACAATTGAGCCTCAAGAAATTATTATGGATAAGTCTGAAATTTCATGGCTAAAGATCACTATTCTAGAGGTCTATGAAGGTAAGAAATATAATAATACATGTATTAGTGAAGTAGCTTTTTTATATGATTCAGATCTTGCAAAAAAACAGTACGAAGTAGAAGAAAAACAAAAAGAAGAAAAAAATAAGTCTGGTTTTTTTAATTTTTTAAACTGATATTTTGGAAACACTAATGAGTTACAAAGGTAAGGTAAAGGTTTTTGATGAGGAAATTGGGCTATATTATTTTAACCACCGCTTCTATGATCCTAGCAGTATGAAGTTTCTTTCTAAAGACCCGGCGGGGATGGTTTTAAGCGACCCGAGAACGATTAATCGATACACTTTCGTGAATAACAATCCGCTTCGATATTACGACCCTGATGGACGGTTTTGGAGTGAGTTGGGGCAATTTGGGTCGTCAATTGCCTCTCATAGTGCGAAGAATATGTTAATTTTTGGGTCAGTTAGTCTTGCTTTTAATTTAGCAGCCGGGAATGATAATTTAGGTGATGCGGTTCTTGGTGGGATGATGATTGGTGCGGGGTATGGAGCTATACAGGGTGCTCATTATGGGAGGAATGCTTGGAATAAACCTGGCAATGCAGATATAGCTGTTGATAGTAAGTATAATGCTGCACACAAGTATAACTTACCTGAAGGAGCAACGAGTACAAAATACACTAGTACGCTAGGCTTTAGTGAAGATATAGAAATTGAATTAAATGGACAAAATTTACCATTAACACCAGAAAATGAACCTACTTTTAATTTTTGGCCACATACTTTAGGCGGACCGATTATTGGTTTTGTTGGTCATGGGGTTACTGATGTTA
>QFBU01000106.1 GCA_003265975.1 Candidatus Marinamargulisbacteria bacterium SCGC AAA071-K20 | reverse complement strand
AGAAAAGTAAAAAAGCATTTCTCTTAGGCATCATTCTTATTTGTTTATACATGCTTATTACATACCGAATACCTGGACTTGTAGCCAGCATCGCATTGATTACCTACGTATTAATTACAATAGCTACGTTTAAGCTTTTAGGTGCCACCTTAACTTTACCTGGAATAGCAGGTTTAATTTTAACAATAGGAATGGCAGTAGACGCTAACATTATTATTTTTGAACGTATAAAAGAAGAACGAAGAACTGGTTTAAATTTAATTTCATCTGTAAATAACGGATTCAATAGAGCCTTCGTCACAATATTAGATGCAAATTTAACAACACTCAGCGCCGCAATTGTTCTCTTTTGGTTAGGAACTGGAACTATTAAAGGTTTTGCCGTATCCCTTAGCATTGGAATTTTAACTAGTATGTTTTCTGCGTTAGTCGTTACAAAACTTTTACTTCTTTTCACTTCTCAAATTGCAATGAATAATGACAAATTTATTTTTAAAGGACAAAAATGAAAACACTCAAGATAATTGAAAAGAAAAATCTATGGTTGCTTATATCTTTAATTGTAATAGGACTAGGATTTTGGATGATGTTTTCTCGATCACTTAAATCCGAACCTATCCTTAATTATGGAATTGACTTTCTTGGTGGAACTAGCCTAATACTAAAATCAGATTCACTAAATAAACAACATGAAATCAACCCTGATAATGTAGAAAATGTTAACATGAAATTTATTGAATCTATCCGTCACACATTAATAAATTATGGGATAGACAAAAGCACTATACAAATCACAGGTGAAAAAGAAGTTCTCATCAAAACACTCCAGTTAAAAGATGCCAAAAGCCAAGACCTTCTTAATGTAATTCGCAAGGAACATGGAGATTTTGAAGTACTTGAAATAGATTTTATTGGCCCAACAATAGGAAAAGAACTTAAAGAAAAGTCTTACTTAATTATTATTTTTGTCGTTTTATTTTTACTAGTCTATATTACATTTCGATTTGAATGGGTATATGGTGTTTCAGCAATATTAGCACTACTACATGATGGGCTAATAACACTAAGCCTATCGTCCATTCTCCATCTTGAAATAAATACGGCATTTGTAGCAGGCCTGCTTACAGTTTTAGGTTACTCAATAAATGATACCATCGTCATATTTGATAGAGTTAGAGAGAATCAAAAAAGCTTGGTAGAAGAAAGCGACACACAATCATTTATTGCGCTTACAAACCTCTCGCTTTCTCAAACACTAACACGTACGATTAACACATCAATGACAACCCTAATAGTAATTACCTCTCTAATTCTCTTTGGGGGTCCTACCATCACAGGATTTTGTACAGTACTACTTATAGGGGTAATTTCAGGAACCTATTCCTCGTTATTCATAGCAAGTCCTTTTGTTGTGATGTTCAATCGTTTTTCAAAATAAGAAATGAAAGCTAGCTCAGAGTCACTTTGGCTACTAGTTGGCTTTATTGGGCAAGCTATTTTTGGTGCGAGATTTGTAGTCCAATGGATTTATTCAGAGATAAAGAAAAAGAGTGTCATCCCAGAAAGCTTTTGGCATTTAAGCATAATTGGATCTTTGGTTCTGCTCTCCTATGCTATTTACAGGAAAGACCCCATTTTCATATTAGGATTTAGTTTGAATTTACTAATCTATTTTAGGAATTTATATTTAATATATAAAGGTAAATCTAAAGAGTAAAAATTTAGGGTTAATAGCTATACCTGAAACTCACCCATTTCACGAAACTTTTTATATCTCTCTTGGCGTATGGCTTCGGGCTTAATTAACTTATAGTTTTTCAAATCAGATACAATCTGCTTTTTCATATCTTTGGATAGATTTTTCCAATCATTGTGAGAGCCACCCATAGGCTCAGGAATTACACCATCAGCTATCCCAAGACCCATAACATCCACTGACGTTATTTTTAAACTCTTAGACGCCTCATCAGCTTTCTTAGCATCTCTAAATAAGATAGAGGCGCATCCTTCAGGAGAAATTACAGAGTAGACTGAGTATTCGAGCATATACAATTTGTTAGATACACCAATAGCTAATGCTCCACCAGATCCACCTTCGCCAATAACAAAGGAAATAATTGGAACAGTCATACTGGACATTTCACGTAAGTTTCTAGCAATAGCTTCTGCTTGCCCTCGCTCTTCAGCTCCTAAGCCAGGATAAGCACCTGGAGTATCAATAAAAGTAACAATGGGAATTGAAAATTTTTGTGCCATCTCCATTAGTCTTAACGCTTTTCGGTAACCTTCTGGATGAGGCATACCAAAGTTTCTATATATATTTTCTTTAGTATCATGTCCTTTTTGATGACCGATTAAAATAACACGTTGCCCTTTAATAGTACCAATTCCTCCGACAATAGAAGGATCGTCTCTAAATTGACGATCACCATGTAGCGGAATAAATTTTTCGCATATTAATCGAAAAAGACTTGAACTATCCGGACGGTTTGGATGCCTAGCTATTTGAACAATCTGATGAGGGCTTAAATTTGAATAAATATCCATTTTGAGTTTTTTAGCACGTTTTTCAATACGCTGGATCTCTTTTTCAAGCTCTATATTGCCACTTTTTGATAAAGCCTTTAGTTGTTCAATTTTTTCATACAACTCAACAATTGGTTTTTCAAATTCTAATATTTTAGTCATTTTTTTACTTCCTCACGAGGATCTAACAAAGTTACTAAATCAAAAAGGATCTCTTTTAGGTCAGGTCGACTTGTTACCATATCAACCATGCCATGTTCCAACAAGAATTCTGACTTTTGAAATCCATCAGGTAGTTTTTGACGTATAGTTTGTTCAATTACTCTAGGCCCAGCAAATGAGATCAATGCCCCAGGTTCTGCAATCTGTATATCACCAAGCATAGCAAAACTAGCCGACGTCCCCCCAGTAGTAGGATCACAAAGGACCGTTATATATGGAACCTTTTTTTCCGAAAGAAGGGCTAACGCTGAACTAGTCTTAGCCATTTGCATTAAACTTAACAACCCTTCTTGCATTCTTGCGCCTCCCGACATGGTAAAAATAATAAGAGGATGCTGATTTTCTACAGCTGCTTCTATAATTTTAGTAATTTTCTCTCCAACGACAGATCCCATTGATCCACCAAGGAAAAAAAAGTCCATAATGGCTAGATTAACCATTTTATTATTGATTGAAGCTTGTCCAATAGTAACCGCTTCATGTTTCTTTGATTTTTGCTGAGCGTTCTTAATGCGTGAAGAATACTGCTGGGTATCTTTAAATTTCAGAAAATCAATTGGCTTTAGATTGGAATCTGATTCAACAAAAGAGTTTTTGTCAAATAAGTACAACAGTCTCTCTTCTGGAGACAAACGGAAGTGAAAGTTACAATGGTTACAAACCTTGTAATTTACCTCAAGATCTTTGGTAAACAGCACCTCACTACAAGATGGACATTTTATCCATAAGTCTCCTGGAATATTTAAACGTTCGGCCTTTGAGGGCGCTTTTTGCTTTTTGGCAAACCAATCTATTATTGACATCGTTTCATCTAGTTTGTAGTATTTTTAATTCGGATGCTTATTTTACAGTCAAGCAATTCGAAGTGTCAATCTTGACAAATAGAAAATTTGATAAGACAAAAAAGGAAAAAAAAGAATATGGCAAATCTAAAAGCATCAAAAAAATACATCCCTATTAACAAGCGTAATAGAGAAAGAAACGTTAACTTCAAATCTGCTCTGAAAACTAGAATTAAACAAGCTCTAGAGGCAATTTCATCAAACAAAGAAGACAAATTAGGTATAGTGAAACTAGCCCTAAAAACTATTGCAAAAGTGAGACAAAAAGGAATCATTCACAAGAACTATGCAAATAGAATGAAGTCGAACTTGTCTTTAAAACTTAACCAAGAACCAAAAAAACCAGTTGAAGCAGCACCAGAGAAAACTAAAGCTAAAACAAAAAAAGAAGCT
>QFBU01000105.1 GCA_003265975.1 Candidatus Marinamargulisbacteria bacterium SCGC AAA071-K20 | reverse complement strand
TATCAATAAACAAAGTCCAATGAAACTTACAATTGCTGGATAAGTAAATATACTTTTTAGTTCTTTTTTTAAATCGTTTATTTTTTCAAGATAATTTCCAAGGTATTCTAAAACGGAGGCTAGATCTCCCGAGGCCTCACCGGCTTTAATTAACATTCCGTAAAATTTTGGAAAAATAGAAGTTTGTTTTGAGAATGATGCCGATAAAGCAGTCCCGCCTTCAATATCAATTAATATCTCTGAAATAGTATTTTGTAGTAGTGTGTTGTCCATTTGTTTACTTAATAGACTTAAAGCTTCTTTAACAGTTAGTCCAGATCTAATACAGCCAGAAAATAACTGAGAGAAGGTTACTAATTCGTCTTGGGATACAGATCTGTCTTCGTTAAGTAATTCTAAAAGTGATCTTTTTTTTTCTTGGATAGAGATGATTTTGATTCGTTTTCTTCGAAGGTAAGATTTGGCTTCATTGACGTTGGTAGCCTTAACTTTTGATTCAATCTTTTTCCCTTCTGAAGATTGGTATGTGTAAATAAATATTTTCACGGTATAAGCCTAACCTTAATGTACGTCTAACACTCGGGCAATTTCTTCGAGTGTGCTAATACCATTTATTATTTTATTGAATCCGTCTATCTGCATAGACTTCATTCCAAGTTTTTTGGCGGTAGTGTGTAACTTCTCAGAGCTTCCATTTTCAATAATGATTTCTCTGATTTCTGTAGATATTTTTAAGATTTCAAATATTCCTATTCGGCCCTTATAGCCCGTATTATCACAAAACTTACAACCTGTGCCTTTAAATAATTTGACTGTGTCTTTGTTTAATGTTTTTTTCATACGGTCCAAAGTTTCAAGGTGTTTAACAGATGAGTATTCACTTTCCATGACTTCCTTTTTGCAATTTGGACATATGGTTCGTACAAGTCTTTGTCCGATAACACCAATAACAGAACTGTTTAAAAGGAACGGTTGAACACCCATATCAACTAGTCTGGTGATGGCGCCTGCGGCAGTTCTGGTATGTAAAGTAGTTAATACTAAATGACCTGTTAGTGCCGCTTGAATAGATATATTAGCTGTTTCAAAGTTTCTAATTTCTCCAACCATAATGATATCTGGATCTTGTCTAACTAACGCTGTAAGGCCGGTTATAAAGTCAACACCAATTTTAGGATTTACCGGAATTTGATTAATCCCGTCTAAATTAAATTCAACAGGATCTTCAATAGTAATAATATTTTTTTCAATAGTATTCACTTTACTTAAACAAGAATACAGCGTTGACGTTTTTCCAGAACCTGTTGGACCACACACTATCAAAATCCCTGATGTATGGTTAATGAGCGATAAAATTGATTTATGATCTTGTTCTGAAAGGCCTAACTTGTCTAAAGAAACAAAAGATCCCGATTTGTCTAAGATTCTCAATACCATTTTTTCTCCGTTTATTGTACGGACTGTAGAGACACGAAAATCGATATCTTTATCTTTAACTGTGAATGTGATTCTTCCATCTTGAGGCTTTCTTGTTTCTGTAATGTCTAAATTTGCTAGAACTTTTAGTCTAGAAATAATGGGGGTACCTAACTTTTTAGGGGGGCTCATAACGTCTTTTAAGAGGCCGTCTACTCTGAATCGGATTTTTACAAAATTTTCTTTAGGTTCAATATGAATGTCTGAGGCACCATCAAGAACTGCTTGAGAAATTATAGTGTCAACTAATTTTGCAATGGGTGCCTCATGAGCAAGATCTGCATTATCATCGTTTTTTAGATCCTTGTCATCAATTAACTGCATGCCCATTTCATACAAACTATTCATAGTTGAACTGCCTGTATCTTCTAGTTGTTCTCGATAGGAGTAGGCATGCGTAAGGAGGTCATCAATACTTCTCTGAGGTGATAATAATATATCTATATTTAATTTAGTTATTTGTTCTAATTCTTCTAGAATGTGGATATTAAAAGGGTCACTTAATGCAACAGTGAGAGAGTTCCCAAGTTGAAATAATGCTAGAACATGATTTTCTCTTGCGAAAGGCTCAGGAATCAGTCTTGCAACTCTGTAATCAATCGTAGCTTTATCAATATATTCATAACTAATCCCTAGTTGATTAGCAATACATTTGAGTAATGGGACTTCCTCAATATCTCCAGAATTTAAAAGGATTTTAAAAAGAGATTGGTGCTGAAATTTTGCCATTTGAACTAAGTCGTCCAATTGGTTTTCACTTACTAACTGGTTGGATTTTACAACATTAATAAGTGTATCAAACATCAGCTATGTAAGTAACTTTTTGATAGCATCTTTTTCTGTATCAAAAATTTCCATTTTTGAAGACATTTTAGTTATATCTAAAACACGACGAACGTCCTTAGTAGGATTAACTAAAACCATTTTTGTTTTTTTTTGGCATGCTTTTTTGTGACCTTCAAATAAAGCCCAAAGACCAGATGAGTCGATATAGGTAATATTTCCCATATTAACAAGAATTTTAGAGGACCCTTCCTCAAAAATTGAATTAATTATTTCTACAAATTGAGATTGGGTCTCTATATCCAATTCTACTGAACCCAACATTTCATTATTGTCTTTATTGTACTCAGTTCCTATATCAACTTTTATTATCTTTCCTTCTTCAATTGTTTCTTTTATTACTTCCATTTTTATGCGCCTCTCCTCTTATACCCTTTTTTATATTTAACTATAATTAATTCTGTAAAGTTTTTATTTTTTTCTATTGTCACATCGTCCATTAATGTATTTATAAGGTAAACTCCAAGACCTGATCCTTCAAGTTCTTTTAGATGTTTTTTTTCTCCTTTTGTAGTTTGCGACGAGTTTTTTGCAAAGTCCTTAATTTTTATTTCTATTCTATTTTCATAGTCTGCTAAATTAAATAGTATCATCCCTTGGTCACTTCCAAAATAGGCATGTTCAATTATGTTGGCGTGAGCTTCGTTTACGGCAAGTTTTATATCAAAAATGAAACTATCTGAAAATCCAATATTGAGGCAGAAGTCCTGAAGCTCTTTTCTGATTTTCGGAATATTCTTTTTATGAGTGCTAATTTGTAATTCTTTAGATTTTTTTGTTTCCAAAAATAATTCTTTTTTATGTTTTTCTCTAGATTTAATTATGATAATTGTTAGATCGTCATGTTGACTTTTATTTTTTGAAAATATGTCTATTCTTTGTTTTAAGTTGTCTACTAATTCTTGAGCATCGAGTGAGCTGTTTTCTCTTAAAAAAGTTTTTAATCGTGGCAATCCAAAGCTAGAGTCTCTATTCCCACGAGCCTCGATAACGCCATCTGTGTAAAGAAGAACAGTATCACCGTCCTTTAAAATGAGTGACTTCTCTTCGTACTCTGCATTCTCTAAACCACCTAATGGGAATCCGACTGAGTCTAATATAGAAATTTTATTGTTTCTTATTACTAACCCGGGCTCGTGACCGGCATTACAATATTTTAATTCCAAAGTGGATTTGTCTAAAATTGCATAAACTACTGGAACAAATTTATTAATTACTTGGTCATTAAACAGAATGTTGTTAATTACTCCTAATGCCTCTTTAGGTGAATCGTATGGCAATATGTTGGTGTGTAACGTACTTTTTAGCATGGCCATGAATAGTCCTGCAGGAATACCTTTTCCTACGATGTCAGCAATAATTATTCCTAATTTCCCACTTTTTAAAGTGAAAAAATCATAGTAATCGCCTCCAATATCTCGAGCAGGGAAAGAACCTGCCCCAAAGTCAATAGCTTCTAGTTGTGGGGTAGATAATGGGAGTAGTCTTTTTTGTATTTGGTTTGCTACTTTTAGTTCTTGTTCTAACTTTTCTTTGTATAATGTTTTTTTGTAGAGTATTGAGTTTTGTATGGCAGTTCCCGAAAGGTTTGTAATAAGGGTAAGTGTTTCGATGTCTTCTTTTGATACTTTTTGACTTTTATTTTCATTTTTTTTAGCGATATTTACAATACCAATTAGTTCATT
>QFBU01000104.1 GCA_003265975.1 Candidatus Marinamargulisbacteria bacterium SCGC AAA071-K20 | reverse complement strand
CTTTTTACTTAATTTACTAAGTATATTATCTGCCTTAGAAAAGTCTTTATATGTTATTTTACTACCACGCTCTAATATCTCGGCTAATGACTTACTAGAGCTATTTGACCGCAATGTACTTAACAAAGACGTCATCTCTCTTAATTCAAGTTGATCTGTGACTGGTTTCAGCCCATCAAATTCTGATAAATCTGAATCAATAGAAATAGAAGCTCTGTTTACTTCAGGAAGTCTACCCTTACTTGATAATCTTGCGCTAAAACCATCTGCATTAATTTCCATATTTTTCTCCTTGAAATAAATAAAGTATAAGATACAAATACATTTTAACATGTATTACCTATTTTGGGAGTATTTCAAACACTCCATGCATTTCTTCACTAGTGTCTGGTAAAACAAAATAACTTCAGTTTAAAACAGGTATACAAAAAGCAGAAACACCTCACCTTCAACGCCTGGAGTTGACTCTACCGTTGTAGCTCAGCAGAGCGATCCATTTTTTAATGAGTCTGATCCAATCGTATTGACAATCGCTTAGGTAAATTTTTCTTTATAATGTGTGTTTATATCCAACTCTAATAGTTCTGTCAGCGGCTGAAAAACTCTTAACCACTTCATACTGAGTATTGCCCAAATTATATAGTCCTACATAAGTACTACTTTTTGGTGTTAACTTATAAGAAAAGTTGGTATTAACAACTGTATATGGGTCAAGATAACTAGTATAGTCTGCACGTTGAGACCCCAGATAATTAACTGACGCTCCCCAAGTAAGCTTCCCACATCTAAATGCCGTAGCTGCTGTTACTCGTTCTTCAGGCACTTTTAAGCTTCTTGCCATTCCGTTTCTTGCTCTGGTTTTAGCCCAAGTAATATTTAGAAACTGCATTTTTCCAATTGGTTTTATCGAAACACCAAGTTCTCCACCAATGGACCTACTTAGCTCAGAACTGTTTATATACTCTGCCCCAAACACAGGAACCCCCGGATCAAATTCTGAGATAGTAGTGATTAAGTTGTCTACGTCATTTTCAAAATAGGTCGCTGTAAATTTGGCAGCTTTCACTTGTTTCTCAACTGTTAATTCTCGAGAAATAGACGTTTCAGCCTCAAGGTCTTTTACCCCAGAAAACACGTTAAATCGCTCATATAATGTAGGCTCTCTGTACCCTGTTTTGTAATTAAAAATTATATTGATGTCTATGTCTGGAACAAATTGAGATGCCGTGAATGAATACGTATTTATGGTTTGGTCTTTGCTGTACCCTTCTAATCGTCCGCCAGCTTTTAGAGAAAATAATTTATACGACCACGCTTCTTGAATATACGCACCGTACATACTTTGTTGTTGTTGATCAATTTTTGAAGTTGAATTCCCAAACCCAAAGTCTCTAGTATCGGTATATCTTCCGGTGGTAGTTTTGGCGTCAGCGCCAAAGCCCATGTTCCAATACTTGTTTACTCTTACCTGGTTTCTGAATTCAACTTTGTCGATACTTCCTTCATAAATAGTATTTTCACTATTTACTGCGTCAAGTGAGTCTACATTATTTAAAGTTCGGCGTACCAAAGACGTTCTCGAATATCTCAACGACGTATTCGCGTTTTCTCCAATGGGTGCCTCTAGTTTAATCAACGACAAGTCTTGCTTAGACGACCCCGAATAATTGGGATCGTCTACCTTACTAAAAGTAGCATCAAGGTCTTGATATAGCAGGTGGGTTCTAAGAGAAATTTCTGCATCAATTTTTCCGAAATCTTTACCTACTGTAAACGCTATATTTGTCGTTTCGTTTAAGTCTCTTTCTTCGGTATTACTTAAACGAGACAAACTTTTGTCAGACGCATGGTTATAGGAAGAATTAAGTCGGTATCCATACTTAACAACGCCCCCGCTAATTGCAGCTTTATATTGTCGGTCTCCTTTATTTACATCTATAGCTAAACCTGTCCGTTTTTTAGTAATAATGTGAATAACTCCAGCAATAGCTTCTGAGCCGTAGAATACACTCTTGGTACCACCTACCACTTCAATTCTTTCGATATCGTCAATTAAAACCCCTGAAATATAAGGGGCACCATTAGTACTCAAGGTGTCTTTCAGTTCAATTCCGTCTATCAAAAACTTATACTGACCAGACGACATTCCTCTCATAAATACAGACGTTACACCTCCAGCATCGCCAAAAGAAATGGGTGCAAACAAGTTTAATGCTTGTTCCAAATTTTCAACTCCAAGAGAGTCTAACTGCTCAGCTGTATATACCTGTGTTGTGTCTGTTGTGTTTTTAATATCAGTGGGAAAAGCGTCTGGAGTCACTACAATTGTAGGTAACTTGATAGTTTTTATTTCTTTGGTATCAGCCGCATTTATTGAACTAATACTGCTGGTTACCAATAGCCCTAATAGCCCTAATAGCATTAATTTGATCATCTTCTTATTCATATTTTCTCTCCTATTTTTGTCTTTTTTGGAATGAGAATATACAAAGGCAGATCTGAGGCTTCAGGGCGCGGTATATAGTCTTGATTATTTTTGTAATTTATCTCATTTTTCTTCACTTGTCTAGATCAATACACGTTGTTATCACTCCTGATTCTTGACTATGTTTACTTGAGTCTAAAAAGGGGAATACTTGTCTTAAACCTACTAGGAGAGTACGTTTGACACAATTCACACCTGGCCTTGGGCCTAGAAAAAAATATCCTAACCTTTCAAAACCTGCTGTAGATGCTGGAAGATGTTTACCTGCAAGAACGTCAGATACTGGCAACGCAGCTGCTTCTGAGCCTATAGCGCCCCCTCTTAATATTTCTGAACTCAACGTCACTCTTATGGGCATGAAAGATGCAGATACTTGGCAATACTTGAATTTTAGCTCGAAAGAACTTCCCGTAGTAAAGCGATGTAGAGCCGGTGACAAATTTACAAAAGTGGAGATTTGTGACAATTTTACCTTTAAATAATTAGGAACGCTTAGGGACAAGCTTACCGAATACAACGATAGATTTGACTCTGCTTTTGAAGGGGCCTTAAGAGTAAAAGGAACCTCCACCCCACGCTTAATTCTTCAGTTAGACAAACTTCTTACTAGAGTAGAACCCTTTACTGCAATGGACGGAGCAGATGTAAGTGTTTTAGATGGAACCAGCACTTCTGCTACTCAAGTTTTTTCGTTTATGGGTATAGATATACCTCAAGAGCGTTTTATTGAAGAAATGGGGAAGTCTCCTGCAGACCGTGATGATACAGAACTATTTAGTGGTCCTATGTTTTCAGGCTATGAATCTCCTAAAATAGTCCATGTAGGTCTCCAAGCAGCGTACGACAAACCAGTAGAAGAACTTTCTGAAGGATTTACGCTAGGTGTCCATTCCCTAACTGTGGTTCATGCCTTTAACACCAGCTTTCAAACCAACCCTTTATTTAATGCTCGAGAAGTACCAGTAGGTACTAGAGTGAGTGGAACGGATGAAGAAGTAATAACAGAGGAAAGACCGGCCTTTATAAGCCAAGGTGAGTTCAGGATATTTCTTGCCCTTCATGACTGTTTAAAGAATGACTCTATTAAAGCCATGAGACTGTCAGAAGCAAGTGGAAAAGTACCAAACAAAAAAGGTAGAGAGTTAAAATTTGTTCAAGAAGGAATCCAGGCCTACTTTGAAAACTTATTTACAAATAACGGATCCCGAGAGCTTAGTGAAGAAGACCAAAACAAAATTCGTTTTTTTAAAGCGCTTATTCAAGTGGATTCTATTGGAACTCTCCTCAAGGGGGAGGAAAGTTTAGAAGAAATTACCAAAGATTTAAAAGCTGCGTACCTTCCAATTAGTGACTTAATAACTGAAGAAGACTTTTTTGATTATATGGCTATGTTTTATCAATGTGACGCAGGGGCTTATGGCAGTTTACGGTCAGTATTGTTTGAGAGTGGAACTTTTATTCTAAATGCGGAAAATACAGAAAGGGTTTCTGATTTAAAAAGTCATTTTTGTATCTCACTTAAAACAGACAGAGTACTTGAGCTTCGGGACAGTACTGGAGTGTATGCGAGATCGCTTTATGATGAACGAATAATTTTAGAAGAAGCAAATCGTTTTCAGGGAATTTATAATAAACCTGTT
>QFBU01000103.1 GCA_003265975.1 Candidatus Marinamargulisbacteria bacterium SCGC AAA071-K20 | reverse complement strand
GATGGTACAAGCTAGTCCTTTTTTCAACTTATAAGGCAAAACGTGAAAACAAAGTTGTTTTCAAAGTATCGCCTCATTATACCTCTCAGGAGTGTGCTGATTGTGGCCACACTCAACCTGAGAACAGGGAAACACAAGCCTCTTTTGTGTGCTGTTCTTGTGGACACGCTGAGAATGCTGATCTCAATGCAGCAAAAGTGATCAAAAAAAGAGCAATCAACCTTATCAAACACTCTGGAACGGAGTTGTCGAAGACTGGTGTTCTCACCAATCCCGATATCGGACATGGAGATACAGTTAAGTCCTTAGAAGGGAAACCGACTAAGGCACGTATCAAAAAACCTAGAAATAGGAAGGAACTGTCAAAAAAGAAGGAGTTAGTCGTATGTGTCTAGCTTTAGAAGCCACGTCCTTTAGGTCGTCGGTAGTTCACAAACGAGATAACTATTCCTTTCTATTTCTTTTGTGTTGACCATAGTTCTCTCCCTTCTTTTTTTATCTCTTTTATAATGTCAATATCTTCGTTTATATAATCTTTTTCAGTAATGACATAAGGTGATAAGTGACATAAATATGTTTTGTAAAATTGATCTTCAAAATTACTAAGCTTATCTTCAAAAACTTGGCTTTTACTTTTTACAATAAAGCAAATATCAATATCACTAGCTTCTGTTTCTTTTTTTGTAGAATAACTTCCAAATAATATAATTTTTTCAGTATCCATAGAAAAATGATTAGTAATGTCTTCTGATAAAAATGTGACTATGTTTTTTTCTTTTTCTATCATGATATTTATAATATTTGTCCAATAGAAGGACGGTTGCATATAAAAAACATGTGCTTTACCTATAACCTCTTTGTTCAAGAGTCCGATGTCACAAAATTGATTGAGTATCAATAAACATGTCTTATGATTTAGATGTAATTGTCGAGCTATATCACGACCTGTGAATTGTCCATGCGGATAAGTATAAAAAAATTTGAGTACTTGAACTTTCTTTTCTGAAAATATTTTACCCAAACAACCCGTCATTAACATATGTATATTCTTACCCATATATATATAAATGTAAACATATGACTATCTTCCTACGCACCTTAATGAAACTAAAATAGTTTCCGATAACACACTTTATGGGACGTAAGTTAGTTTTCTTTATATACTGAAATTACTAGATCTAATTCTTCAGCCCAAGTAAATTTTTGTATTTTATGAGGAATTTGTTTTTCAAATCTAATCTTAAGTTTATTTGCTAGTTTTTGTAGTTTTTCATTAGAGCTTGGATAATATATACCAATCATTATAGTTTTACCTATAATATTTATAGTTGTATCAAGCTCATTAAAGCCATTTACATATGTGCTTACATGTAAAAGAGTTAGATCCCGTTTTGTAATTAAAACCTCTTCATCCAGAATAGATTTACCATAAGACATATTTATAAAGAGTAAGGTTGAGAGGATTAAATAGATAAAATATTTCATAGTAAAACTATATCATAATATCTACGCTTTGATTCTTTCTATGGTTGGCGTAGTTTTTACAGTATGTCCTCTCAAATTCGACAAGAACGAAAAGACTATTACTATGTGCGCCTTTATTCTAACAAATTTGTATAATTTTTACAAAATTATACGGCATGCTGCTTGCGGTATATTTAGGACATGGTTAATAAAAAAATAGTGGCAATGCCACCCCCTGTTCTTAGGGACTTTATATTGGCCGCGTCGGTATGGGTTCGAGATGATCAGGATATATTACGAACAGAGTTTCCTAAATGGGCAGGAAAAACAGGGCAAGCTCTTGAGGTATTTACAACATTTATTGGCGATAAGTTTTATGGTCCTGCTAATAGCGATTATATATCGGTAGTTAAAGCGGTATGTGCCGGGCTTCAGAATCAAGCAAAAAAAGAATCGTACAATCCCTTCTATGTTCAATATATGATGAGTAAAATATCTGTGATACTTGAAGGGCTTGATAATGGTAGAGCTGTGCAGGCTGGCAAACAAAATACAGATATGCCGAAGTCTCTCCTTTCAGCCTCCGCAGATTTATATAGCGACCTGATATGTGATCCAGGGGGAAAGCAATTTTGTGAAGACTTAGTTTTAACGTGTATTAATGTGTTGGGGCGTCCCATTGATAAAAAAATGATAGGGCACAATATATCTATTCGCAGAAACGTGAAACGGGCGCTTTCTGCGGCTGTAAATGGCCTTGTACGGCAAAACCACCCGATTTCTATACCTATTATAAATCATTTCTTAAAAATGCATGATGATCACGTTGATTTAAGAGATTCAAATTTATCATTTAGTTTAAAAATACGTTTGAGGGTTCCTCAATTAGTAGCTTATCCTGAGGGGGGCGCGTCTTTATTTAATGTAATAGTCGCCCAAGGAAACTCAACTCTTCTTGATACTTACAAAACCCTTCCGGCCTTATTTAGTGCCGCAGATGGAAAAGGGGATACTCCTTTACATGTATCAGCTAAAATTGGAGCGCCTGGCATAACAAAGAAAATTTTAGCTCAAGGTGGAAATCCCAATGCACAAAATAAGCAGGGCAAAACACCGTTAATGTATGCGATTGAAAAGACGCAATCTACCGTGGTGTTACTTTTATCTAATATTACAAACTGGGGTATTCAAGACAATGAAGGGAACACAGCATTAGATTATATTGTACAGGGATCTAACAGTGAGCTTATTGCAATGGCACTTCATCAATTCAGCAAGCCTCAAGTTAGGGTTATTGTAAATGAAAATCCACGATCTATGTTATTAACAGCAGCCAGTACTGGAAACTTTACTTTAGTTAAAAAAATACATACTGATATTTTTGTTCATTTAGATATACGAGTAACCCGTGATGTTGCTGGAGCAGTACTGTTAGCCGGCATTAAAACAAATAGAGATAGTATAGTCGAATTTGCATGCGAGACACTTAAGGCCGACCCAAATTTTTGCATGGGGGACGATTCAGCATGCATACTTGCTACAAAGATGGGGAATTTAGATACCCTTAAAATGTTAGTGAAAAGAAATGCTAACCCTTTCGCAAAAGGAAATATTATAAAGGAAGCCGTTTCTGCGAAGCTAAGCGTTTGGCATATTTCACGATTACTTTCTTTTTTAAATAGCCCAACGCATAGTAATACAAATAAGGTATGGAATCTTTTGCATGATGAACATCCGTATTCGCCATTAGCTATCGCGGCAGGCTTCGGTGCAGATGAGACAGTGGCGCTGCTGCTTAATGCAGGTACCCGAATACTTCAATTAGCAAGATCTCCTCTTCAAGTTGCCGCAACCAAAGTGTTTGAGCTGACATATGAAAAATTATTTAAGAGTTATATTAATAATCTGCAAATATCCAACCTCCCTCCTCAAAAAATAAAGGACAGTTTGCTTAGCAATTGTATGATTTCAGTGAACTTTCAGTACGATTTATTGCCAGGCAATGACAGCGTAAAACTTTTTTCTTGGGATAATATTAAAGAAGAGTTAACTCCTGAAAATAATAGATTAGTTTATGACAGTTTTCTAATGGTAAGGTCTAAGCTCGTTAAGAGAGTACAAGATCACGTCAAGCGGGAAAAGGGAACCCCTGACGTAGTAAGGAGGGGGCTTGTTAGAAACGGTAACCATTCAATAAAGTCTTTAGCTCGCCTTTTTCCTACTAAGGCGTGTTTTTAGCTCTAATGTTTATACCAACAACATAGTGGTTATACTTCCCATAACGTCCTTTATGGGAAGTATAAACATGTTATAATATAGTCCATGACCAATTCATTAAAAACAACTTTAAAAAACGAACTCCAAACGTTTAAAGATGTAAATCAAGAAACAGTATGGTTTGAAAACTTAGATTTTAACCTATTCTGAAAAATTCCCCAAGGATTGGGGTTAGGGGTTGGACTTCCTCCCCATTAAAAACACTACTAGCACTCGGCACTGTGGGGATGTGGTCAACTCAACGAGTTGTCCAAAGACTGTGGTCAGGCGGAGGAAACCCTGTTTTCCTGGCTGTCCATAGACTGGCATATCCATAGTTTTTTTCAAACCATTCTCATTGTCTCGAACGCGTATCCGGTGGTTGCCCAAATTTTAAGTTTAAAATCATTTGGACTAGACATAGTTATATATCGTTCATACCCAAAT
>QFBU01000102.1 GCA_003265975.1 Candidatus Marinamargulisbacteria bacterium SCGC AAA071-K20 | reverse complement strand
CATTAAGTCTTTTTAGTCCGAGTGTTAATGATGCCCACCCCCTTAAAATATAAGGAAAGCTTATGTCTTCTATATAATTATCGTTCGTTTTGATAAAAAAAGTGCAAAGTAATCATTAACGACCCATAGTTTCTAGTGCTAGTTTTGCTGTGAGGTACTAAAATTAATTATTATTTAATAATTCAAACTTTCTATTTGTTTAGGATTGAAAATAATTGGGAATTATATTTAAATAATATTTCATTAGAGTATGAGCTGAGAGGTTGAAAGGGGTTTACTTGTTAAGTGGAAATAATTTCTCTATAGGATTTGGAAGTAGTTCATCACGATTTCCAAGAAAAAAAGAGGATTCAACACCCGGACCAGGTCATTATAACCCAAAGTCTATTTCTAGGAAGGTACCAGGGGGTGCTTTCTCGAAAGCCGAAAGGTTTGATAGTCGTTAGTCCCCGTTACGTCATAATTGTTCCATTAGGACTCCAAATCGTGGAATACAAAAAGGTTTATTTCCAGAAGATATCACTGTATCTAATTTAAGGTATCTATACAAATCAGGACAAGTAACACCATCGCAGGTTGCTTTGTTTTTATATGAAAATACAGAGAAATCAGACCCTGCAATATGGATAAGCAAAGTTCCTAAAAAAGAAGTATTAAGAAATGCAAGGGTACTAGATCGTATTCAAGGAGACTTTCTGAGTTGTAAGAGACAAACTTTACCTAAACTATTTGGGATACCTTTTGTGTTGAAGGATAATATTGATGTACAGGGTATGCCTAGTAGTGCGGGAACACCGGCCTTACTCGAATTAGTTTCTGAAAACAATTCACCTGTTGTTCAACAAATTTTAGATTCTGGTGCAATATTATTTGGAAAAACTAATATGGATGAATTAGCAATGGGTATAACATCAAATAATAGAAGGTTTGGTGCTGTAAAAAACCCACATAATCCCATGATGTTTCCAGGAGGAAGCAGTGGTGGTACAGCGGCAGCTGTTTCTTCTAATTTAGTTCCTTTTGGGTTAGGAACTGATACTTCTGGTTCTTGCCTAATACCAGCAGCTTTATGTGGTTGTATTGGGTTTAGACCAAGTATGAATAGGTATAGTCAAGAGGGTGTTGTACCGCTTTGTCATACCAAAGACACTATTGGTATTTTAGCTAAAAATATGGAAGAAGTTACACTACTTGATTCCATTTGTGCCACAAATGAAACTGAAACCTTAAAGATATTTTCAGACCATAGCCAAATTAGAATAGGGATCCCGGCTAGATTTTTTTATGATGACTTGGATCCTGAGTTGAAAGAAGTTGTCCAAAATACTTTAGAGAAGTTAAAAGTTGCAGGGGTTAAATTGATTATGGTTAATTTGCCTAAAAATTTTAATAAATTAAGTTCAAAAGTTACTTCAGGTGTTGTAGGTGGGGAAACACTATTAGACTTAAAAAACTATTTAAAAGAACATCACTCTCATTTGTCTATAAAAGATGTGATAAGCCAAATGGTAGGTAGAAGGCAAGGTTATTTACTGACTCAACTAGAAAATGAAGGAAAATCAGACAGTAAATATATAAAAGCATTGAATACCCATCGCCCAGCATTACAAGGTGTCTTTGCAGATTATTTTGAGCAAGATGGTATTCATAAAATTCATACTATTTTAGTCCCAACTACTCCTTTACCAGCTAGGCCAATTAGCGAAGGAGAAGAAGTATTATTTAATGGTAAATATGTTTCTGAGTATATTTATATTCGTAATACTTCGCCTATAAGTAATGCAGGGTTACCTGCCATAAGCTTACCTGTTGGATTTACGAGAGAAGGTCTTCCTGTAGGAATGACATTTGTCGGTCCAGAAGGGTTAGACTCTAAATTATTAGAAATTTGTAAAATGTTAGAACCCATTATTTAGACTTTCTTCTGATTCTACAGATGCAACCTAAGGTGTTGATTTTAAATGTCATTCTTCTCATAGTTGGGACTGCTATCCCAATGTGGAGAACGGAATTAACCAGGCTTTATAACTCCTTCAACTGACAAATATATTTGACATCCTCTTCGTCTATAACCTCGGTTTAGGCGGAGAGGATGTCAATGAGAGCTTACTTTTTTAAACACGGTGTTGTTGTCTAGTGCTTCGAGCTCTTTGGAATAGAGAGCCTGCTTCTTCTTAAAGCGATCCAACAGAACAGTACTTTCATAAGTATTAATGGTATCGTCAGTCTCAAGCCGCTCCAGTAACACCTTTATATCCTTCATTTTATAGTCTAGATACATGCGCTTCTTGTCCTGATCATCTAGAAAAAGTGTATATATTAAATCTTTTATTAGAAACTTTAAAGATTTTTCTGAACATGTGGGCCCCTTCTGTGGTGCCTTAGTGGTTGGATTTTTGCTGATTATTTGGAGGGTTTCTATACCGAGAACATTTTCTACATGACTGTACATTTCCTTCGCTGATTGAATATCATGTCCAGCCACCAAAAGTTTATTAAATATTGTCTCATCGAAATTAGGCACATTGTATTCAGTTGGGCGGACTTTTCCATCTTTCAATCTATGACTGCCGGCACCAGTATTGTATATCTTTAGTACAGTAGTCGGCCCATCCAAACGGATACTTACCCGAACAGAGTGGTTCTTAAACCCCCAATTGTAAGTGACAAGATTTGTATTTGTTAAGGCTTCCCATAGGAGTTTTCGTTGCTCCGCAGTTACTTCTAGGTATAAATTACAATGAGTGTTCAGCGTTGTAGTGATGGTGCTCAATGGTAGCAACACATGGTCCCGTAACATTTGTTCAACTATTTTCGCCGCATCTGCTGCCCTATCGTCAGAAGCTTCCAGAGTACGTCCAACATTGTAAGAAGGAGCATCAACAGGTAAATCCACCACAGAAGTTAGAGTAGCTTCTATGCTATTCACTTTGCGCTGTGCACTACTTATTTCAACAGCTAAATTCATGCTTATTCCAAGTTCGCATATTTGTTCTGGAGTTTGTCGTGTCGTTAAGAGATTATTCTTTATTATAAAATCTATACAACGTTTCACAGTGCCTTGGGCGATCTTACCATCTTCGGAAAGCTCTTGTTTAAATGCGTTTATTTTCTTTGCCCTACTAATATTAGAATCTGGAATATCACAGGGAGGAAGTTTTAACCCTCTTCTCTCTCTTAAGTCCATTTGTGTTGGTACTGCTGCTACCATAATAATTCTCCTTGTATTTTTTATTTCATTAAGCCTTTTTAGTCCGAGTCTTAATGATCCCCACCCCCTTAAAATAGAAGGGACGCTTATGTTCACGTTATTCTAAAGGGCGCCCCATACTTTCAAGGTGTTATCATCCGATGCAGAAATCAGTCGGCCATCTTCAAGTTGAGTTACAGAGCTAACCGCGTCAGTATGTCCTTCAAGTGTTGCGACACATTCTTGACCTTGAGCTCGTGTTAGATCCCATACTTTCAAGGTGCTATCAAACGATGCAGAAACCAGTCGGCCATCTTCAAGTTGAGTTACAGACCTAACCAGGGAAGTATGTCCTTGAAGTGTTGCGACACATTCTTGACCTTGATCTTGTGTTAGATCCCATACTTTCAAGGTGTTATCATTCGATGCAGAAACCAGTCGGCCATCTTCAAGTTGAGTTACAGAGTTAACCCAATCAGTATGTCCGTGAAGGATACAGCTATGATTAATCATATACGGCTTAATATTTTCTGCGGAGAGTGTTCCAAATTCAGGGTGTATGCCAAAAGGTTTGAATGTCTCTAAGACGGGACTAATATCCGTCTTTAAAGAGTTATTAACGCGTTCTAACAAGGCGACTTCTTTTATACTAAGGAAGGAAGACGCCGTATGACGCAGTATGGCTGAGGGTAACGTTTCAATTGGAGGCAATAGTGGAACCTGCGCTGCTACTGGGCTTTGGCGTCCTGGTAATACTCGTGCTGCTAACGCTCCTGCTCCACCAAGAAGTAATGACGTCGCTAAAATTGAACAAGGGTTCATATGTTCTAAAACTTTAGCCATCAATGGCTTCAAGAGTTCCGATACACTATTTTTGCAGAGTAGTTCTACTCCTACTGCTCCTACTGCTCCTACTACTGGTTTTGCTCCTGCTACTCCATTCATAATGATGCTCCTTATTTTTTTATTTCATTAAGCCTTTTTAGTCCGAGTCTTAATGATCCCCACCCCCTTA
>QFBU01000101.1 GCA_003265975.1 Candidatus Marinamargulisbacteria bacterium SCGC AAA071-K20 | reverse complement strand
TTTCCGTACAACATCAAACTCAGACTATATTCGTGCATTACTTACGTGAATTGAAACGCAACCAGAAGAAGAAAAGCAAGCTTATTTGAAAGCCCTTCCGTTAGTATTTATTGAAGAAAAATCATTAGTTAAAGAAAGATATTTTGATGTCATAAATGATGCTGACTTTGTTCATTCCTTAAAAGACGAGACTATTCAACTTTATAATCACACTACCGATGAGCAGTGGGGCAAGTTGTCTTATTATGCTGCTTTACAAAAGCAGCCCTTAATAGAAGCAGCGGCTAGGAAATTAAAAGATGACTTTATTCATGATGATCTTAGTTCAGTTATTTTAAGCCCCTCAAATTGGAAAGTTATTAATTTTTGTTATTGGGCGACCGGAACTACTAATAAAACTATGGAGTCACAATTAGTAAGTAAATACTTTTCAATCATCTCAAATAATCCTAAATCAAATGCTAAAGATTTAATTCAAGCAACAAGTGCAATTTTAAAAGAAAGATTTGCAGATGATACCAACATGTTGAGTATTATTGACTCTGCAGAACTGCACGTTTTAAGAGCTATGAATACTGCTTTAGAAGGTGTGTTTTCGCAATTGATAGACTTATATCAGTTTTCATTATCTGACGAAGCAAGTTTGTCAGAGCGAAGAAAACTAACAGTTGAACGTATTGTGAATTATATTACCCAAATTAAAGATCCTTCTTTTAGAGAATTAGTAACTAAGCTATTTTTTGAAGATCTTAATTCTGAAACGTTGAATTCAGAAAATGTTCCTGATGAGGTTAGAGCTAAATTTAGACCGGAATATTTTGACTACTTCCAAGATAGACTAGCACAGTTAACCGACAAAAATGTACTTAACCCTGTAGAAATGTTAGTTCGATTAGAGCCAAAAGATATTGGTAAACAGCTAGTTAAACTACATAATATGCATGCCTTTACCAAGGACACTAAAGTATTGAAGTGGTTATTATATGCCCTGTTAAATTCACCAGATAAGTTTGAAGAAGTATTGAAATGCGAATCATTATCTGAGAATACATCGTTTATTAATTTATTTAGAACAAACGGACAATTCGTTGATAATTTGGTTGAACAATTTGCCTTAGCTCTAAATGATACAACAAGCCGAGCTTTTCCGATGAAAAATGCTGTTCGTATCGTTCAAAATTTATTTAATCGTTATGGAAATAAAGGGTCTGTTAGAAACTTTTATACTCATTTAAGTCTACAATTAGATTCAGCTAAGTTTAAAGACTTATTTCTGTCACTATCAAAAACGCATGGTAATTCACCGCTGCTTTCTCAGTTAGTTGTTAATAAATTAAGTGTTCTTAAGGCAGTCTATATTCTTGGACTGAAAAGCAAGTTAAGTAAACAAAATTTGAGTCCAGTGGGTACTATTAAGCAGTTAGAGAAACGCTTGAAAGACAAGGGATATTCTTTGGATAGTCTTCCTATTCGTAGCGTTTCTACTTTTGTAACATCAGAATTTTTAGAAGATACAGATTATTCTATAAAGTCTAAAGCGGTAGTATTATCTGCGTTACAAATGGATGATTTTCTTGAAGTATGGGAGTCTCTAAGTAAAGAAGATAAATTAAATTATCTACCGTTCCTTAAAGAAGAGAATATTACTGCGGTAGTAGCTCTTGGTGATGATATTTTAGTGGATTTTGTTACCAATAAAAAAATTAAATCGATAGACGAAGTTATTTCATTGCTAAAACGTTCATCTGATGCCCAACGTGATGTTATTGTGGATGCTTATTTTGTACATGGCGCTGTAGATGTACTGAGTATGAAGGCTCTCCTATTACAATTATTTAAAGATAGCCAGATGAGTATTTTACAAGATGTCCTTGAAAAAGTATTTGAAGACGATGATCCTTCAGTTAAACAATTAATAAAAGTTTGTTTCGAAGACCCTTCTTTTCATCCTATTTTTAATTCAATGATTAAACGGGAAGAAACTGGTCTAAGTTTAAATATTATTATGTCTCTCACTGAACGTACTAGTATGCGTGAATTACAGTTTCCAAGTCATGGGCAAGGACATGATTGGTTAGTACGTTTGTTTTCTAATCAAACAATCTCTGCATCACATTTTTCAGACTTATATATAGGTTTGCTTAAAGAGGTAGGTACCTTATTGTCTCCATATGTAGCAAGTAAAGTTCATAATAGTACTTTATTACCTATGTTGAAGGATATGTTAAACGACCCTATCAAAAGAAGACATACGCCTAGATTTCTTAGAGAATTGTCATCAGCGTCTCAATCTTATTTGTTAAACCATCTTTTTTCGCATCACGATAGTGATTTTAATAGTATTAAAGAGAGTGTTCGTTTAAATAAAACGAGTCATTTCCCAGCGGCTTTACAAGAACATCGTTTCTTTTCTGAAGCAGCAGCAGCGGTTTAATTACTTATTAAGTAAGTCCCAATAAGCCTTACTTACAGGGTCTGCAACTTTTGATGAGTCTATGAGATTATTCGCGAGCACTTTTCCTAGCTGTACCCCTTCTTGGTCAAAGGCATTTATGTTTAACAAGAAACTTTCATACATTACTGTATTTTCATAAAATGACAACAAGGCCCCTAGTACTTTTTGACTTTGTTGACTTGCTATAATTAATGTAGAGGGACGGTTTCCAAAAAATTTTTTGTTAATATTTGGATCATTTTTACCCATAGCAAGGCCTGCAATTTGTGCAGACTTATGACTGTTTAGTAGGGTGTGGTTTTTAACTCCTACTGGAGTATCTATAACTGGTTTTTTGAATCCAATAAATTGGAGTGGCGTTGTGGTACTTCCCTGATGTAACATTTGAAAAAATGAATGTTGAGCATTTGTACCAGGTTCTCCAAAAATGATTGGGCTTGTTTCGTAGCTTAAAGGCTCCCCATCAATGCTGCCTTGTTTGCCTAAACTTTCGCATATTAGTTGTTGTAAAAATGCAGGAAAGAGCTGTAAGGCGCTGTTATAAGGAATTACTCCTAAAGCTTGGTGATTGCAATAGTTTCTGAACCAGATGCTAATACAAGCATTTAATAAAGGTGCATTTTTAATGACTTCATTAACTGTTAAAACACTATCGTATTGGACTGCTCCTTCTAAAAAGGCGTCGGCAATGTCAGTGCCATAACAAAGTGCAAGAATGGTCATGCCTACCACAGATGACGTTGAAAAGCGGCCTCCGATGGAGTCATCAATATAAAATAGATGCATAAAATTGTAATTGGTTTCAAGAAGTGATCCTTTGCAAGTTATACCTATACATTGCTTTTCAATTGATTCTATTCCGCTTAACTTTGTAATGGCTTTTACCAACTCAAAATTGGCAAGTGTTTCTTGTGTAGTTCCACTTTTAGAAACAACAATGAATAGTGTCTTTTTTAGATTAATTCCTTCTAATTGTGTATGGACATGGTCTGGATCAACATTTGAGATAAATCGACATTGTTTAGGTGTTTTTATAGCATTGGCAATGGCCCAAGGTTTAAGAGCTTCTATACACATTTGAGGGCCTAGAAAGGACCCGCCTATACCAATTTGAATTAGGGTTTCAGGGACGCTTTCTTCTCTAATTTTATTCACTGTCTCTTTAAGTTTATTGTATTCGTTTTGATAAAATGACGTAGACTTTACGTCACGACATTTATGATGATTAACGGCGCTGTTTTCAGATTTATTTACATGGTCTGAGTTGAGAAGCGAGTTAACTTTTTTGTTTACATCAATGCTTTCGACGATATCTTGAAATATACGGAGGTGTTCTTTTCCTATTCCAGATGCTGCATATGAAAAACTTAGGAGTGGGTTTTTAATAATTGAAGTACTAATAGATATAGAATCTAGTGTTATATTTAGTGGGTTTGACTCTTTAGATAGGGCCTTAAGTTTTTTGTTTTGCAATATTTATCCCGACACGATTATAGAGATAATCTATGACTTCTTTAAGCGCATCATCTACTTTTTCGCTACGCCTTTTCATCATTTTTTCGAGCGTATTATAAAATGCATCAATTTTATGACTAGTATAAGCTCCTGGTTTACCCCAAGAGAATGGATGGATGTATTTGTCATGAAAACCAGAGTCAAAAATAGTGGATCCAGTACCTATAATTGTTCCAGTATTTAGTAATGTTCCAATCCCAGTTTTAGTAAAGTCACCAATAATACTGCCAAGAAAAATTTGATCTGTTGGGGT
>QFBU01000100.1 GCA_003265975.1 Candidatus Marinamargulisbacteria bacterium SCGC AAA071-K20 | reverse complement strand
AGTATAGGGGTTCTTAATATGGGAGTACTACCTATTTTAGCTGGTGAAAACGGAGTGATTCTTGAGGATATTTATGCACATAGAACATTACAAGAAGCCAGTGAATTATGCAGAACACGGGGCGCAAAGTATGAGCATTATGAACATAACAACCTTGATCATTTAACTTTATTATTAAAAAAATACAAAGACGCCCCTACCAGAATTATAGTTGTAGACGGTGTTTATTCAATGAATTGTACTTTTGTAAATCTACCAAAACTTTGTAAAATAGCAAAAGAACACAATGCCATTATATATATGGACGATGCACATGGATTTGGAATATTAGGGGAGTCACCTGACGCCAATTCTGAATATGGTTATAAAGGAAATGGAATTCATTCATACTTCGGCCTGGATCTTAAAAAAGAACCTATTTTTTACATAGCAGGACTTTCGAAAGCTTACTCGTCTCACGCTGCTTTTATTACGTGCAACTCTTCAGAAATGAGAAATAAAATTCGTACAGCATCACCCTACATTTTTTCTGGGCCTGTACCAAATGCAACTATTTCAAGCTCGCTTACGGGACTTAAAGTTAACTCAAAAATCGGAAATGATTTAAGAAATAAAATATATAAAATGTCTAAAAAATTAGTAGATGGAATTCGAAATTTAGGATTTACAGTAGAAAATACAAAATATTTTCCTATAGTATATGTCGTTTTAGGTAATCAAGACTTAACAATTAAGGCCGCCAATAAAGCTTGGGACGTTGGGCTGTTACTATCTCCCGGTGTTTTTCCGATTGTACCTGTTGAAAGGAGTGGACTCAGATTTTCTGTAACCTCTGATAATACTGATGAACAAATTGAGATTGTTCTTGGCTTTTTTAGAGAACTTAGTAAGGAAATATCTTTAAAAAAAACAACTGAAAAAGTAGCTTAATGTTAATTTTAAACTATTTTATTTTAGCAATAATCCTCATTTTAACGTCTCTTCCTTTATACTTTGATAGAAAAAACACTGTTAATATTTCTTTTTTCTTTATGGGGATTTCGTTAGCAATATCTTACAAGATTTTAGATCTTTCCATTGTTTACCCAACCATTTTTTTATTAAATATTGTATTTATACCTCCAATAGTTTTTTTTGCAATATTTAACCTCTTCATTGCAAACTTCCCAGAAAAGAATAGTTTTTTAAACAAATTTACATGGCTTCCATTTCTACCTATTATTTATTTTATATACTTAGCGAGTAATTCAAAAATAGTTATAAAAGCATATGATGCATACACTATGGATTTTGGATTTGGTTTTTTGCATTGGTCGATTTACTGGTGCTTGATGGTTATCTTTATAATATTTGGGTTTATTAAACAATATAAAACCACAAAAGATGAAGACAGAAAAAGTATTAAAAACTTACTATGTGGCTTTAGTTTATTTATATTTTTTACTACATTATCAGCTGTAGTTCTTTCTGGATTAGGTATAGCAATTTTTGACGATATTACTAGTTTATTCTCATTATTTTTCCTCTTTCCCATTTTCTACTCAATTCTTAAATACCGGTTTATAAAAACTGCACCAGTGATTTCTAAATCTATTTCAACTATTTTCACTTACTTAATAATCTTTTTTACTACATTAATTCCAATAACAATATATCAGCTGTATTCACCCATTAAATTAGGGTTCACCGCTAGCTACATAATCTCTTTAATTTATATAATAATAATAGGATCAAATTACAACCAACTCCGTATTAAGCTACAATCATCAGCAAAACGGCTATTTTTAAAAGAAGCCTATGATGTAGAAGAGTTAGCTTTAAAAATAATTGAAAACTTTACAGGGTGTAATAATTTCAAAGAATCTATTGCTACAATATTTAAAGTCCTTGATGAACATATGGAAATTTCAAATGTTCAGGTATTTTTCCCTTTAAATTATGATGTCAAACGAATGCCTTCAGACAGCTATGAAAATTGGGATTTTAAAAATAATAAAACCATAAAAGGAAAGTTAGTATTAACCCAGAAAGATTTGCTTGTTAAAGACTGCCAAAAAAAAGAAACCACATTCAAAACAGACAAAGATAGTACTAGTAATAAGCTAAATAAAGAGTTAAACAAAAATAAAATAAGAATCGTAATACCATGTCACTCTGAAGGCTCATTGCTGGCATTTATTCTTGTAGGTGAAAAAGACATTCAAGAAAAGTATGACGATCATGATCTATTCATATTTAACACGATACAAAAACAAATCCCTGCAACAATTGTTCGACTCAATAAATCACTTGAATCCGCAGCTATTGATGTTGTTCAAACTATGCAAGAAGATATGCTGCCTAAAGAAGCCTCCATTCCAAATTATGATATTGACTGGCACTACCAAGCCGCTGAAAAAGTTGGAGGAGACTATTACGACTTAATTGAAGTTGAAGAAAGCGGCTCTACGTATATTATTCTTGGAGATACAGTAGATCATGGTCTTGCTTCAGGTATAATTGCCTTAAAGGTACGAAGTATCGTAAATACTGTCATCAAAAACAACCCAGACATAAGTACCAGGGAACTAAACTACCAAACGAATACTATCCTTACAGAAGAACTAGAAGGGGTACGTTCTAAACTTCCTGTTTCAATAGTTTTCATAAAACTTAAAGACGATAAAATAACTTATTCGGGACATCATAACGAACTCTATTTATATAGGGCCAAAACAAAAGAGATACAAGAATTAGACGTTGATCATTTTTTAATGAGTATTGGTGAAATTGTACTCCCCCTCGAAGAATTTAAAGAAGACTCTTGCGAATTAAATAAAGGTGACATTCTCTTTACCTACTCAGACGGTATTATAGAAGCCCCTAAAGATGGTATTAGTTCTGGGGACGCCTACGGTGAACCACGTACAAAAGAACTACTCATCAAAGAAGCTGGTGGCACTGCAACGGATATAAAACATAAATTAAATGCAAGCCTAAATGAATTTACTAAGGATACTTATTTTGACGACTTTTGCTATGTAATATTAAAAAAAGTTTAACCATTATTAGTTACCCTCAAATTTTAAAAATCATGTCGCATAAAACTAACAAAAAAATAATTCTCATAACAGGTTGTTCAAGCGGATTTGGCCTCTTATTCTCAAATGAACTCTCAAAATCAAGTACTGTTATATCAACAATGCGAGATTTACAAAAAATAAGTAATAAAAACAAAGATATAGATTATTTACAGCTCGATGTAACAAACACTCAATCAATAAATGAATGTATAGAAATAGTAAAAAATAAATATGGAAAAATAGATGTATTAATTAATAATGCTGGATATGGCATTGGCGGTTTTTTTGAAGATCTTTCTGAAGAAGATATAAGAAAACAGTTTGAAACAAATTTTTTTGGATTAGTTAATGTCACGAAAGCAGCACTACCACTACTCACTAAAAATAAAGGTTCGAAAATCATCAATATTTCAAGTATTGCTGGTATTTCAAGCTCACCTGCCTTAAGCGCTTATACATCAAGCAAATGGG
The DNA here is from genome assembly GCA_003265975.1 of Candidatus Marinamargulisbacteria bacterium SCGC AAA071-K20. GTDB lineage: Bacteria > Margulisbacteria > Marinamargulisbacteria > AAA071-K20 > AAA071-K20. The sequence continues at coordinate 702 of QFBU01000100.1, read as the reverse complement.
CTGTAGAAGGACTCTCAGAGTGTCTCTATCACGAGTATGCCCCCATCGGTTTACACGTCTCGTCTATTGCACCAGGACCGTTTAAAACAAATATTTATACAAGCAATGCTAAACTTGCAACAAATTTTCATAATAAAAACAGTAGATTTTATGAATCCTCAAAAAGATTTTTAATTAATCAAAATAAACTAGTTAAAAAGTATTTAGAAGATCCCAAAATAGTGGTTAAATTAGTTCTAAAAATAATCAATATGAAAAACCCAAAATATAGATATATTGTTGGAAAGAATGCAATATTTGAATATATTTTAAAACAGGTACTACCATTTAATTTATTTTCCAAGATAATAAATAAGTTATTTATTGGTTAACTATTCAAAAAGTTTAAACTCTATTAGTTAAGTTCAAATTTTAAAAACCATGTCGTATACAACTAACAAAAAAATAATTCTCATAACAGGTTATTCAAGCGGATTTGGTCTTTTATTCTCAAATGAACTCTCAAAATCAAGTACTGTTATATCAACAATGAGAGATTTACAAAAATAAGTACTAAAAACAAAGATATAGATTATTTACAGCTCGATGTAAGAAACACTCAATCAATAAATGAATGTATAGAAATAGTAAAAAAAAAGTATGGAAAAATTGACGTACTAATAAACAAGGCTGGTTATGGAATTGGGGGGTTCTTTGAAGACC
>QFBU01000010.1 GCA_003265975.1 Candidatus Marinamargulisbacteria bacterium SCGC AAA071-K20 | reverse complement strand
ACAATCAGCAATCACACTGGCAGGAATAAAAACAGGCAGTTCAGATATAGAACAAATACAATCCGGTAACTACGGAAGTATAATGATCAATCTACACCCCTTTAGCACCAGAGATAGAACAGCCAAACAAATTTCAGACGAAATCCTAAAAAGTACAACCCATATCACTGGCTATGAAGAATTAGATATCCGTATCGATGGCGGTGGGCCACCTGTAGGAAAAGATATTGAAATAAGAATTATTAACACCACTGACTCAATAAGAGAAAAAGCAGAACAAAAAATTATATCCACACTTAAAAATATTGAAGGAGCAGAATCTATAAAAACCACAAATCTACCAGGAAAACCCCAAATAAAACTTCAAATCAAAGAAGAAAAACTGGCACGCCTAGGTCTAACCTTAAGCCAAGTAGTACAAACCATTTCGACAGCCTATAAAGGAAGCGATATTACCTCCACCAGAATCAAAAACGAAGATGTAGGCTTCCATGTCATTTTAAACGATGAAGATAGAAAAAATATCAACACACTTAAAACACTCCTCATCCCAAATAACACACAAAAACTCATCCCTTTAAAAGAAGTCGTCAACTTCTATCAAATCCCCGGATCACCAAACTACTATCACTATAACGGGCTTCGAAGTACCACCATCACCGCAGGGGTAAACAAAGATATATCAACCCCCATCAAGGTATATGAAACCCTAAAAAAAGCACTCCCAGAATCCTTAATTGAAACACAATTCCAAAATTCAACAATCGTCTATGGCGGAGAAGCTCAAGAAACAAACGAATCCTTTATCAGTCTCTTCCAAACCCTCCTCTTAGCACTATTAGGTATCTATTTCACTCTAATTTTACTCTTCAATTCATTAAGCCAACCCTTTATTGTCATTCTAACAATCCCCTTCGGCATGATCGGAGTAATAACAGCCTTTGGGCTCCATAACCAAGACCTAGGCTTCATGTCCATGTTAGGTACGATTGGTCTAACGGGTATCATCGTCAATGACGCCCTTATTTTAGTCAATCATATCAATAATCTAAGAAAAGAAATGCCAGAAACCCCATTACTTCAACTAGTAGCTAAGGGGACAGCAGATCGATTTCGAGCACTACTACTAACAACATTAACAACAGTGGCAGGAATACTTCCTTTAGCCTATGGAATCGGAGGATCTGACCCCTTTATTGCACCAATGGGCCTAGCATTAGGATACGGACTCGCATTTTCAACCCCCGTAATAATGATCTTAGTCCCATCCTTCTATCTATTAATCGAAGACATTAAGTCCATCCCATCAAGGCTCAGAAAAAAGAAACCTAATGAGCATTAACTATTGCACCCAATGTGGCTCAATTCCAGCAATGCCAGAAAAATATTCGACAAACTTAAGAACACCGTCAATATTAATTTCAAACTCATTTTTCGTTTTCTATACTGAAATTATCTCGTTTAATTGATGAAACGCTCTTCTTTCGTCAGCATCTTATTGATGTTCTTGGTTAGGCCCCTCAAAAAACTCAGGATTTAGCTCCATCTGGGCAACTTTTACTCTATTGATTTTAAAACGCGAACTATTTTTAAGTAATTTTAATTAACAAATTTTCCTCCAAAATCTAAGTATGTTTAGGCGTGTATTTTCAGGGTATTAAACTAATGAGGTTTACATATGAAAAATAGTTTACATTTTAAGCAGTTTAACAACGACCCGAGGGTAAAAGAGGCAAAAGCTCTATTACTTGATGCTCTTTCTGATCATCAATCTAAACTTACAAAAGTTAAGTCACCGCAAGATTATCTTAAAAAATCATATTCAAATTTAATTGATAATTTTTCAAAAAAACGAGGTGGCAATTTATTTTATCCGTATCTTAGTAGTGGCTTTGGAAACGGAGCCTTAGTAGAATTAGCGGATGGATCTGTAAAATACGATTTCATCTCAGGAATTGGCGCCCATTTTTCTCATTTAGATCCTGACTGTGTGGCCGCAAGTATCGATGCGAGTATGCAAGACACCATTATGCAGGGCAATCTCCAACAGAATGTGAGCTCAGTAAAATTAGTTCAGAAACTTACCCAACTGTCTAAATTAGACCATGCTTTTTTAACAACGTCTGGAGCTATGGCTGTAGAAAACGGACTTAAACTAGCGATGCAAAAAAACTCACCTGCAAGTAGAGTCTTAGCGTTTCAAGGCTGCTTTATGGGACGAACCTTGGCCTGCGCGAGTATCACCGACAAAGACGCCTACCGAAAAGGTATCCCCACAACACTAAATGTAGACTACCTTCCTTTTTATAATTCAAAAAAACCAGACCAAAGTACAGCGAGAACCTTAAAAAAATTGTATACTTATCTTACTCGATATCCAGGTCAATATGCCTGTATGTGTTTTGAATTAATTCAGGGCGAAAGAGGCTACTTTCCAGGAAGTACTGCTTTTTTCACTGCAATTATGACTGTTCTTAAAAAACATAATGTCGCTATTTTTGTAGACGAAATTCAAAGTTTTGGCCGACTAGACACACCGTTTGCCTTCCAACATTTTGGACTAGAAAAATTTATAGATATTGTAACCGTGGGTAAGCTCTCGCAGGTTTGTGCCACATTATTTAATAAAAACTATAAACCTCAACCAGGTTTAATAAGCCAAACGTTTACGTCTTCCACAGTAGCTATAGAAAGCTCTCTTACTATTTTAAATAAAATGGAAAAAGAAGCGTATTGGGGCCCTAAAGGAAAAATTATGACTCTGAGTAATCAATTTAGAAATGGTCTAAAAGCGCTTCATAAAAAATATCCTAAACGAGTGAATGGTCCGTATGGCTATGGTGGTATGTTGGTTTTTACTCTAGACGATGGCTCAAAAGAAAATACAGTGGCCTTTATTAAACATTTATATAGTATGGGACTTATGAGCTTTATTGCAGGTGCCAACCCTACTAGGGTTCGGTTTTTGATGCCTATTGGTGGCGTCAATAAAATAGTAATTAAAGAGGTTTTATCTCTATTAGAGTCGGCTATTAAGGCGTTTAAGAATTAAGGAGTTTGAATTGAAAAATATAGTATTTCGTCCGGCATGCTTAAGTGATTTAGACCAAATTTATGATATGGCAATGGAAGCTGAGGTGGGCATGACGAGTTTGCCGAAAGACAAAGCGACAATGTTTAAAAAGATTGAACAGTCGGTGCGATCTTTCGAAAAAACAGTGACTAAACCTTCTGACGAATCCTATTTTTTTGTTTTAGAAAATACTAAATCAAAGCGCCTTTTAGGAATCTGTAATATTTTAGCAAGTGTTGGTGTTGATGAACCCTTTTTTTCTTATCAAGTTCAGTATATCCCTAAAGAAAGTCGGTTGATGGGAATCAAAAAAAATATTCCAGTATTAAAATTAACAATAACAAGAAACGGTCCCAGTGAAATTGGTGGATTGTATCTGCGAAAAAAGTATAGGAAAAAAGGGGTCGGGCGATTTTTATCTATGAGTCGATTCTTGTATATGTCTAGTTTTCCACACCGATTTAAGAAAACAGTAATTGCAGAAATGAGAGGGGTTAGTTCTCATAAAACGGGAGCTCCTTTTTGGAACTATTTAGGCAAAACATTTTTTGAATTGAGTTTTTCTGAAGCCGATTTATATAGTGCTAAAAGTAAGGGCTTTATTCATGAATTAATGCCAAGATATCCCATTTATGTAGATTTGTTACCCCAAAAAATTAAAGAGGTGATTGCCAAAACACATAAGCAGACTACCCCTGCTTTACACTTATTAAATAATGAAGGGTTTAAGTTTGCGGGAGCCGTAGATATTTTTGATGCAGGACCTAAAATTGCCGCGTGTACTAAAGACTTACGAATAGTAAAAGAAAGTACTTTGGCGTCACTTAATTCTTATACAGTTAAAAGTGAGTCTAAGTCATTATTGTTAGTGGCAAATCAGAGTGAATTTGACTTTAGAGTTGCCTGCACTAAGTTTCTTTCTGGGAAAAAGACTTGCCAATTAAGCCAAGAGGTCGCTAGTCTTATACATTGTGAAATTGGGGAGTCTATTTGCTTTACTCCTCTGAGTTCGAAGAATAAAATAAATAACAAAAATTCATTTATGGAGTCATTCAATCAATGGTATCACCAAAAAGCCTCTATATTAATAACGAGTGGATAGAAGGAAAGGGCGACTCATTTGAGTCTTTAAACCCAGCGACAGAAGAATCGATTTGGAAAGGTCGCTTTGCAGATTTTTATCAAGTAGATACTGCTGTAAATTTAGCACGTCGTTCGTTTGAGATGTGGTCCAGGAGACCTCAGTCTATTCGTACTAGATATGTAGAAATAATCCGAGAAAAAATTGAATCTAGAAGTGAAGAACTTGCCGAAGCTGTTTCTAAAGAAACAGGAAAAGCGCTATGGGAAACACGTTTAGAAGTGAAGGGCCTACTTTCAAAAATTGATATTACAATGGATGCCACAAAAGAACGTTGTAGTGATAAAGAGATTGATGGCGATGGCTGTAAATATGTTTTAAAACATAAAGCACATGGTGTGATGGCGGTTTTAGGGCCATTTAATTTTCCGGTTCATTTACCACATGGACACATTATTCCTGCTATTTTAGCGGGTAACACAGTTGTTTTTAAACCGAGTGAGTTAACTCCAATGTCGGGTCAGTTATTGATGGATATTTACTCGGATGCAAAATTACCAGATGGCGTGATTAATATGGTTCAAGGTAGTGGCTCTGTTGGGGAGGCCTTGTCTCAACATCGAGGTGTGGCGGGTATTTTATTTACGGGCAGTTCTAAAACGGGACATCGCTTGTCGAAAGAATTTGCACAAGAACCTAAAATATTGGCACTAGAAATGGGTGGAAATAACCCTCTTGTAGTGTCAGAAATAGACGATATTGACGCGGCAGTTTACGGAATTATTCGTTCGGCATTTATAACGTCCGGACAACGTTGTACATGTGCTAGACGATTAATTTTGGTTGATAATGCACAAACCGACGACTTACTAAAAAAATTGGTGATCGCCACTAAAAATATTAAAATAGGTGCTTACGACGAAGATGTGTTTTGTGGCCCTGTTATTTCAAAACACGCACGAGACACCTTACTCACATGGCAAGACAACTTAATTGCTCAGGGTGGTGAACCCTTAGTTAAAATGGAAGCTAGTGAGAAAGGCTATTTTTTAAGTCCTGGAATCATCGAAGTTTCAAAAATTAATGGACTCGCCGATGAAGAATATTTTGGACCCTTATTACAAGTATTTTTAGTTAGAAATATCGCAGATGCCATTATGCTTGCTAACAACACAAATTACGGCTTGGCGGCTGGTTTATTTTCGAAACACGAATTTGAATTTGTTCATTTTTATGACTTTATTCGCGCTGGAATCATCAATTGGAATTCGCCTACTACAGGCGCTTCTGGCAGATTGCCTTTTGGCGGAGTGGGGCATAGCGGAAACTTTAGACCTAGTGCCTATTATGCGCCCGACTACTGTGCCTACCCAACAGCGTCTACTCAGTCTGAATATTTGAAACTACCTAAAAGTTTATTGCCTGGTATCGAGATCTAAATGATTGTTTTTTTAGATTCTTTAGTGGGGCCAAGCCATCATTTTGGTGGAATTGCGTCGGGTAACTTAGCGTCTAAGTCTAATCAATATCAGTCGTCTAATCCTAGGCAGGCGGCGATTGAGGGATTGGAAAAAATGAAGGTGATTGATTCTTTGGGTTTTACTCAGTTTTTATTACCTCCTCAAATTCGCCCACAAGCCTCTTTTTTGAAAGCGATTGGTCTTAAAGGCGGGTTTTCTGAACCACAATTAAATGCCTTGTTTCATCGATCCCCCTCTCAGTTTTCTAGTTTATTTTCTACGGCCTATATGTGGATGGCAAATGCGGGGATTGTTAGTTCTGCGGCGGATACCACAGACGGTAACGTGCATATTACTCCTGCTAATTTACAAACGTGTTTTCATCGGTCTTTAGAGAGTAAAGAAACTTCAGAACACTTTAAGGCTTTATTTTCTAAATCTACAAATGTGATTGTTCATGCGCCAGTACACTCTAGTTTTTCTGACGAAGGTTCTGCTAATGTAATCCGTCTTTTTGGGGATGTGGATGGACCTGGAGTTAATTTATTTGTTTATGGTAACTCTGCTTCTGAAAATTCTAAAACTAAGTTTCCGGCTCGGCAGAGTAGGGAGGCGCTTGAAGTTATTGAGCGTACTCATCAGCTAAAGCATGTTGTGTATGCCAGACAGCATTCTAGAGCTATAGACGCTGGGGTGTTTCATAACGATGTGATTGCTATGGGGGTTGGACGCACAATAATAGTGCATGAGAACGCCTATTATAATTTGGATAAGGTTTTGGATGAGTTAAATAAAAAGGCGACGGCTGCGTTTAATAAGACACTTAAAATAGTAGTAGTAACTGAAAATGAATTACCTCTAGAAGATGCTATTGCTACCTACTTTTTTAATTCGCAATTATTACAGAAGAAAAATGGGCAGATAGTAATGGTGGCACCTGAGCAGTGTAAAAAGCATAAGGCAGCTAAGAAGTTGATGGCTAGATTAGTGAAGCAAAAAATTATTTCTAAAATTGTTACAGTGCCTTTAGGTGAAAGTATGAATAATGGGGGAGGGCCCGCTTGCCTTCGTTTGAGTATGGACTTGCCGCAATCTGTTATTAAAAAAATTCCTAAAGAGTATAAGTTTACGATTAAACGTTATGACGTGTTGAAAGAATTTATTCAAACGAACTACCCCGACTGGATTGTTTTGAGGCATTTTAATGATGCTGAGTTTGTTCATGAGCTTTTGGGAATTCAGGCATCATTGTGTTCGGTTTTTAAATAAGACCGTATAAGCAACAGATGCACATTAAATTATTTTGAATTTTAAAAACCTTGATCGGGATCAAACTCATTAACACCATATTCATTTATCCTATTTTCGTCCTCTTCTTTAGCAAGCGTGTCATAAATCAAATCCACAGTAGTATTGATATTTGATAGTCTAGAATCCAATTGTTCAATCTTACTATTAAGACCGGCCATTCTTTTAGAAATTAGCGCATAGCACAGACCCACTAAGGCCACTACTATTAATAGCCCTATTAAAGTAATAATGTAAAAAAGATCAACGTTGAGTATTGTCATACAGACTCCTTAATTATTTGAGTATAGATATAATATCAGATATGAAGAATGATAAAAGACCATGGTGCCGTAACCAAGGTGCCGGGTCTAAGGAACTAGAGCTAATATCGCTCTAACTAAGCAAATGCCGATCGAGTACTCTACAGAGTCGCGCAGGATAAACTTTCTTTGTCTTCGGTTAACAAATCTCTAGCTTTAGTAAGATATTTTCATATTCAAATAATGCTGAAAAAGTCTTTAATGACTGTGTTGGAATATGTTTGTCTTTTGATTGAACTCAAATATATAGCCAGTCCAAAATAAAAAGCCCGAAATAGTCGAGACAGAATAAAGTCCATTTTGATGCTGGATAATAGTAAGTTAATATATCCATGAGACCCTGATTACAGACTCAAAACAGGTTCGACAATTCATAGAAGCTCGATTTAATTTAAGCTATACAAAAAGTGGGAGTATAGCCTTGCTTCATCAGTTAGGATTTAAACAGTCGTGTTTGCAAAAGACTAGCCCACTATAAAGCCTCAGGTTACTATTGATTCTTTTAAAGCGTTGGAGTTATTTTATTTTGATTTGGCTATACTTTAGCTATTCTAATCGTTTTAAAAATAGTGTTTTGGTAAATCCCTGCGACTATAAAGTAGAAGATGTCTATCGATTTGGACGAGCGAGCGAAGACATCATCGCCAATATACGTGTCGTAGAGTTTTTAGCAGAGATTGTATCTGAATTAAATGTAGTTATAGTCACTACTAACAGAAGGCGTTTTAAGCAAGTTCTTTTGCTTACTGCCAAAGAAGTAGTCTCAACCGTAAGCCCTATGTTAGTGGACCATAAAATTGGAATCGTCTTTGGTAGAACTACGACTCCATGGTGCCAACGGCTCAAGACTATCCGGCTATTAACTTAGCTCAAGCTGACATGGTATACGCCTATGAATGTTATTTCAACGTAGCCCTTAACCCTAAAATGAAACCTAGTAAGTTTTCAAATATGTTTAAACGTGTTTTAAACGCTGCCAATTAGAGAATAGAGATATTAGACTTTTTGTTAAATTTTGTGATTTTATTTTGAAGAGATGAGGTGTGAAGCTTTATCTGGAGTTGCCTAAATTAGACAACTCCAGATTTTAAATTGTTATTTAGTAACGGTTGTTACTGTAACCGCTATTGCTTTCACGAGGCTTTCTTTCTTCTGCTTTGTTTACTCTTAGAGTTCTACCGTCAAGGTCTTGACCGTTTTTCTCACATGCTGCGTCTAATGAATCAGCAGATGCGAATGTTACGAATCCAAATCCTCTACTTCGTCCTGTGTCTCTGTCGGTGATTAGTTTGGTTTCTGTAATTTCACCATACTGAGAAAACTCAGACTCCAAAGATTCTTTTGTTGTGTTAAAGGAAAGATTTCCTATAAATATTTTGTTTTCACTCATGTTGTTTCGTCCTATTCTTTAAATTTATTTCTACCCCTATTGTAGCGTAACTTTGAAAGTTTACTAGTCCTAATTTTTTATAGGGTGTTAGTGAGGGTGTGTTTTTTGCTTGATTGTGATTTTTTCAATAAAATATTAAGTGAAATTTATTCTAATTTTATTCGATAATTAATGTATATATGAAAAATAAATCAAACTAACATTACTATACCTACTAAATAGTGTTCAGGGGGGGGGTTATGAATACATCAATATCAAGACCAGGTACACCTGCAGTCAGAAGGACTACATGTGCTTCTAATTCAAGTTCTAGATCAAATACAGTCTTTTTTAAGAAATTACTTGGGTATGTAAATAGTGGGTCAAATGGAAAAATGACTTCAATTAGACGAGCTGTAATAGAAGATTATGGACATGTGCCCTCTACAAAGATAGCCACATGTGTTAAAGCTGTAATTTCGGCTATTCAAAATTGTGAGCTTGGGACTGCAGAAAACATATTAAGAGAAGCAATTATTGCTGAACTTGATCCTGTTATAGATACCCCTGGTTCCGCTAATGAGCGTGCATCGCAACCTGCCTATCCAGATTTAACTAGAACAGTTGATGTGGCCGGTGAAGAAGATGGTGGTCTTTCTTATGATGTAGATTTAGAGGCTCATACCACTCAGGTACTGGCCGCTATTCGACAGAGATCTCAGAGAGTGCCTGCAACAACAAATACGCAGACAAGTCCTAGAGAAACAGGTTTATTAAGTCTATTAGGACTAGCAACTCACGTTGGCGTTGTCGTTTTAGCGTGGCTGTTTACATAAGAGCTAAACTTAATGTTTTGTAGTTTGAGACTCTAAAAATAAATAGCAAAGCATTGTTTTTTGAGTCAGGCTACTTGCTATTAAGCTTTCTTTGCTGGTATGAATTCCACTGCCCATAGCGCCTAGCGTATCGATAGTAGGTAAGCCGGCGTCATTCAAAATGTTGCCGTCACATACACCGCCTGTTGGTTTTGTTTTAAACTCAAATCCACACTCATCACTAATTTTTTTAAAGTCATTAAATAATTTTTTTGTTTTTGGTGTAAATGGCTTGGGGACTCTAATACTTTTTTCAAAGAGAGAAAGCTTGGCTGGTTTTTTTTTGTTTAAAGCTGAAATAATAGTCTGGATAAGTTTGAGCTGTCTAATCATCGTTACCTTTTTTTTGTCACGTATATTGATGTCTAAAGTCGCAAAGTCAGGAACCACATTACTAGCCGTCCCACCCTTAATTACTCCAAAATTTATAATTGACTCAGATCCCTTATTTATATCTCTGTAGGCTTGTATGAAATCTGTAAGAGCAAGAATGGCATTTTCTCCACTTTTAAAGGCACGTCCAACGTGTGCGGCCTTTCCTTTGGCAATTACTTTTAAGTTAGCCGACCCCATTCGTTCAGACACAAAAGCGCCGTCTGGTAGGTTTGGTTCAAAAACTAAACCATAGTCGCAATGCTTAGCTCGTTTTGTTAAAAAGGCGGCGGACTTTGGAGATCCTATTTCTTCGTCAGGACTCAAGATGATTTCCCAGCCTACATTTTCTTTGTTTTTTGATTTTTCGAATGCTTCTACAGCGGTGAGTAAAATTTGGAGTCCGCCTTTGGCGTCTATTATGCCTGGTCCTTGAAACGTAGTCGCGTTTATTTTCTTAACATGTTGAAACGAGGATTCTTTTGGAAACACGGTGTCGTAATGGATAGACAGTAGAATTTTTGTTTTGGCTTTGGGGCGCTTAACAATATGTAGGATCGGCCCGGTGTAAATTTCTTTTTTTGACCCATTACTGTCTATTGTTTTTATTGAGCTTAATTGATGAGTTTTTAAAGTACCGCCTAGTCGCTTTACCCGTTTTTCAAGGATTTTTGCAAAGCTTATTAGGCCTTGGGTATTTTCTGAATAGGTATTGTGATTAACCCAGCTTTTTAGCTCGGTTAGCATTTGTTTTTCTTGAGTGTTAATCCACTCTAATATGGTGTTGTTTTTAGACATAGTTTCCCTTTAGTTAGTATACCTCAATAAATGCATTTTAAACTCGAGGCCTGGTACTTATAGTTAATATTAATAAAAATGAAATTTATTCTTGAAAAAATCGATACTTACTTTAAGTATAAGTTTTCTATAGGCGCAATCAAAATAATTAGATTGGGAGAATTTAAGTTCCTATATTTAAAATTATTTCTTTTTTTACTTCACCTTCATCCTTCGAAGATCCAAACACTGTATATCTAAGAAAATTTCGTCTAGTAGAAGAGGGCATATCTACAACCGTTGCTAATCTTGTGTGGTTGGGGAGTGCTGGATTGGGAGATGCTGTTAATTATGTAACAGGTAATTTGAATTTTGAAGAGCAAGAAGCTCATCCTCAGATTCTTCAAGATATTCCAAAGGCTTTAGCTTCAGGACTTTCAGCTGACTTAATAAATATGCTCATTGAGCAGGTTGAAACTCGCCGGTCATTTTTAGACTTGCTACATGACAGTATTTCTATTCAACAAAGGGATGTGCGTGTAATTGAAGGAGACTCTGAAGAGAAATCTGTTTCTGATCCTGATACTGTAGTTATATCTGTAGTAAATGCTGCACTTCCAACCACAGCCCCCTCTAAATTGTCATATTCAGACCGTTTAAATTCTATGCATAAGACTGAACTTTATCATTATTTATCGATTGGAATCACACTAATCCAAAATTAAGTGGGGATTCTACTTTAGAAGACAATGGGCTTATCAGGAAGCTAACAGACCCTGAACTATGTAAAGGTGAAAAGACCTTTGATGCTGTTATTCATGACAAATTTTCAAAAGTTAAAAATCTGCATAATAAATATTATACTACACATTCGGTTGTGCCAGACGCGTCTGGGCATGATGACCCATGGTACTTGAGGCCATTTAAGGTATCACCTAATTTGCCTTATTCTATTGGGAATGGAGGGGCGCAACATACTAAAGGGTATGAGTTTTTTGCTCAGTTATTTTCAAAATTCTTTGGAACATCGCGACTAAGAAATTCAGATTATTGTGATTATTCAACATTTCCTCAGTGGTTTCAAAGACAGAATGCTAGCATCTCAAGAGTTAATGCTGCAGATGGTGAGTTATTTAGCAATATTTATAAGCCCTTCCTTAATCTTTATAAATTTGTAAACCCGAATAATACTCAAATTAAGGGAACTAATCCGAAGTATAATCCATTAGTTACTTTTGATTTTCACTCTAATCCAACTCGACGACTATTTTCAGAAGCACCTCTTAGTTTAGAAAATAAAATAAAGATGAGTGTGAATGAAATTTAAAAACGTCGTTTAAACAAGACGATGAGCTTGTGATCTGGCCGCTAAGACGAGCCCTTAGATCTGGCTGGTATATCAGTTATAATGGTTTTAATCATGAACTCTATTATCCGGTATTTTTTGTCGAAACACTTTTTGGTAAACCTTGTTACAATTCTCGTTTTTGTAGGTGGTGTTATCGCTTGGAATACTACCAATAAAGAAGAGCTTCCAGACATCACTTTTAATACCGTTCGTATTTCAACGTCTTATTCAGGCGCGTCAGCTAAAGACGTCGAGTTTTATGTCACTAAACCCTTAGAAGAAGCATTGCAGGGGGTAGACGGCGTCCATCGAATTACTAGTTCTACAGGGCAAGGTAGTAGTTCTCTTTCTGTTGAATTAGATAGAAGCGTAAAGGATATAGACAAAGCCGTTACAGAAATTCAAAACCAAGTGGCTAGTGTATCTCTCCCCGCAGAAGTACTTAACGATCCACGTGTTCGAGTGTTTGAAACCTCTAAAAAAGCTATTATCGATATTGCTATATACAACGACTCAAAAAATAGTTTAGACGTGTCGTCTCGTAAACAAGTTCAAGACTATGTACGTGGCCTTGAAAATAAACTACTGTCTCGGGCCGAAGTGTTTGAAGTTAAACGAAGTGGATATTTAATAGAAGAACTTAATATTAAGTCTAACCCTAAACAATTTACCCGCTACGAAATTCCTCTCAATAAAATAGCTCAAGAAATTCAACAGAATCATGTTAGAGCACCAGCAGGAACTTTAAAGTCGGGAAGAAACGAACAAGTCACGGTATTGTCTGAATTAACTGAAAAACCTAAGTTAGACAATTTGGTTATACAAGGTGGGTTTGACAGTACACCTGTTAAGCTTTCAGCTATAGCCTCTATTTCGGATGGATTTGAAGACAAAAGGACGATCTATAAAGTGAATGGCAGAGAAGCTGTGATACTCAATATTGTTAAGAATAGTAAGTATGGCATTATAGAGGCTTTAGATGTTGTTAAACAGGTGGCCAATACCTATCAAGACAATGTATTAAAAGGAACGTCTATAAAGCTAGTGTTTTTGGATGATGAGTCTATTAATGTTAAAAATAGGCTTTCAATTGTAGCGTCTAATGGACTTCTTGGTTTTGTATTAATTCTAATTACATTATTTATTTTTCTAAATATGAGGTCCGGGTTTTGGGTTGCATTAGGTATTCCATTTACCTTGTGCTTCACACTAATTATGGGCAAATATTTAGGGTACACCATTAATGGCGTTACCTTGTCTGCAATCATAATTGTTCTGGGAATTGTGGTAGACGATGCCATCATAGTTGCCGAAAATATTACCCGCCGATTTAATGACGGAGAGTCTCTTATGGATGCCTCTGTTAATGGAACTAAAGAAGTGGCCGCCCCAATTATTGCGAGTATTTTAACGACTTGTGCGGCCTTTATTCCATTACTTTTCTTTACCGGTAGATTCGGTAATTTTGTTAAAGTTATTCCTCCCATTATTTTTATGATGCTCTTTTCTAGCTTACTTGAGTCCTTTTTGTTTTTGCCGGCGCATATGATGATGTTTTCCAAAAAAAGCAGTGCTAGAGTGTCTTCTGCAAAAGGGTGGTTTGATACATGGGAAAATGCCTATGAGCAGTTCCTTAAGAAACTAATTCCTCTGAGGTATCTTGTATTTTTTGTATTTTGTTTGTTAATGATTTATGCCGGGTATTTAGTTAAGAAAGACTTTAAGTTTGTGATGTTTCCAACCCAAGAGTCTAGAGAAATTGTGCTTTCTGGTATTGCAACTGAGGCCAATACTTCGCTAGAAACGGCTACGGCTGTCCAAGCTCTAGAAGACTATTTAAGAACGTATATTGGACATGAAGGTGTAGGACTTCGTACCAATGTAGCTCGGGGTAGACGAGGGAATGTGGCAAAAGAAAATCAATTTAGAATTACACTCGAAATTATTCCGTCAGACGAGCGAGAAAAATCTACAGATGATTTAATCAAAGAAATTAAAACCGTTGCAAAATCGATTGATGGGCTAAGCAAAATTAAATTTAGAAAACGCCGTTATGGTCAATCGTCTGGGAGTGTATTTGAAGTTGTTGTTCAGGAAAATAATGATATTAAACGCGAAGCGTTAGTTGAAATAGTAATAGCGGCACTTAAAGATCATCCTAGTATTACTAATATTGAGCCGGATCTTGTTCCTATGAAAACTGAATATGAGATCGACTACGATCAAGGTCAGCTTAAACGATTGTCGGTGAGTCCGTTGGCAATTTCGTCGACGCTTCGAACTATTTTGAACGGCAAACGCCTCTTCACCTTTTTTAGAAACGATGAAGAGATTGATGTTAATTTGACTGTACAAGATGATTATAGAGGTGATATTAATCGGGCATTGTCGGTCCCTGTTGAAAATAGACAAAATTACTTAGTGCCACTTAGAGAAGTAGTAAACCTTACAAAAATTAAAGCTAAAAGTACGATCAGAAGAGAAAACCATAAGAGAAGTAGTTTTGTATATGCCGACTTAGTTCCAGAGGCGACCCAAAGTCCCTTAGAAATTGCTGACGAATTTGAAACTATTATTTTCCCTAAGTTATTGTCTAAGTTTCCGTCTTCTCAACTCAGTTTCTCTGGTGAAGTGGTGGACACTCGTGACTCGAAGCGGGACTTAATGATAGGCGTTGCAACAGCTATTATCCTTATTTATATAATCTTGGCACTCTTATTTAACTCAATCTTTAAACCTCTACGGATAATGTTGGTGATACCTTTTGGAGTGATTGGCGTTATTTTTGCGTTTTATCTCCATCAGAAAACCTCATTCGGGTTTTATGCCGCTATTGGAACCTTAGGTATGTTGGGAGTCGTTGTAAATGACGCTATTGTTATGTTGAGTAAACTTGATAGAGCTAAAGATACGTTTACTAATAAATGTGATTTTACAGCGTCTGTGGCAAAAACAAGGTTACGTGCCATTGTTCTTACAACGCTCACGACAGTTGTAGGTGTGATGCCCACAGCTTACGGCCTTTTAGGTACAGACGCGATGCTGTCAGATATGATGATTGCGCTTGTATGGGGCTTGCTTTTTGGAACATTTATTACCTTACTTTTGATCCCTTGTTTTTTTATGTTTGAACAAGATTTTGTTAAACTATTCTCTCGATTTAAACCCCCTCAGATTCCACTCATCATCATTTGCTTCCTTGGTTTGGCGGTGGGGTCAAACTCTTTAGAGGCAGCTGAGTCTAAGCTAAGTTTGGATGACTTTATAACACGTGCTACCCAACAAGACACAACCTTTCATGCCTTACTTGTTGAGCGATACATATTTACCTACGACCAGGCTATTAATGTAACGGTTCCAGAGTTGTTATTGTCTGGAGACGCTGACTATAAAATTCAATCGGGATCCGAGCTTGATAGTAGTTCGATTAGTCTTGCACAAACCCTTCCTAAAGCAGGGCAAACCTACACAGCGGCCTATGCGTATAGAGACAGTAGTACTAATGGGCTAAGTAGCTTTAAGTTCTCTCAGGATATTGCAAAAAATGCCTTTGGAAAGTCAATCAAGTTAGATAGTGACATTCAGAGCCTCAAAACAGAGATAGCAAGGCATCAGCTTGTTGAAGCATATGAAGACTATATGGCAGAGGTGATTTCTTTGTATTACACCTGGATTCGTCAATACGAAGGCTTGTTGTTGGCTCGGTCGAGTTATAAAGAAAACGAAAAAGTATTAGAGAGTATTGTTAATCGTCAAAAGCGAAAAATTGCTAATGAAACAGACGTTAATAAACTGAAGCTTCAAATTCTTACTAAAAAAGAACAACTTATTAGATTTGAAAGTAATTATCTTGAAACGATGCATCAAATTCAAAGAGTGCTTCAAGTTCCTTCAAAACCTGAACTCTTTCCAAACACAATTATTAGTCTAGATACCTTACCAAACGACTTTGAAAGCGAGCTTATTACTATCCAAACTAAAAGTAGAACCTTTATGGTTTTAAACCAACTCACCTCTCAAACAGAACTTGAAGAAGACCGCGCAATAAGAGATCTCCTGCCTTCTATACAATTGTCTGCAAGTATTGCCAATAAAACCGATACCTATGGCCTAGTGGGCGCTAGTGTGGACCTTCCCTTGTTTAATACAAACGCAAAGGCTGTTCATAAAACGGCGGTTCTTGAAACACAAAAGGTAGATTTAGAGGTTAGGACAGAAAAAGACACTTTTTTAATAAACCTTAGAAACATACATGTGAGTTTAACCACACAAAAGGAGCTTATTGGTGTGGCTAGTGAGAAACGAGAATTGGCTTATTTAATTCTTAAAGAAGAATCAGAAAATTATTCATTCGGAAAGATCACTCTAAACGACTACATCGTAGCTGTAAATCGATATGACCAGGCACGATTCGACGAGATTGATCGCAAAATTACCTATCAACAATTAAGTGTTGAATGGAAGCGGCTTACTGATCGGCTGATTGTAAGTCTAGACTAGTAGCTATTCAAAGCCTCAACAACCCGCTGAACTTCATTCTCTTTAAGTCCACCAAAAATAGGAATAGAAAGTACCTCTTCACATGCTAGTTCAGACACAGGAAAATCACCTTTTTTATGTCCAAGGTCAGTAAAGCATTCTTGTAAATGTAGTGGAATAGGGTAGTAGATTGCGTTTCCTATACCCTTATTATTTAAATGTTCTTGTAACGACGCTCTGTCAGAAGTGCGAAGGGTGTATTGGTTATAAATACTTGTACACTTCTTATCAATTACCGGTAATTGTACTTTGTCGTTTTTAACAGTAGCTTCATAAAAAGCAGCATTTTTTTGTCGCCCGCCATGCTGAGCATCTAATAGAGGTAATTTAAGTCGAAGAACGGCGGCTTGCAGCGCATCTATTCTAAAATTCCCGCCAATAAACTGATGGTGATAACGCTTCACTTCACCATGGTTTCTCATTTGTTTTAGCTTTAGATATTTAGCTTCATCGTTAGTAACAACCATTCCACCATCACCCATACAGCCCAAGTTCTTACTTGGAAAATAAGAATAACAACCGTATGTTCCCATAGCCCCAGACTTATAATTAGTTCCGTCGTCAGACTGGTATTTACCACCAATAGACTGAGCGGAGTCTTCAATAACTACCAAGTTATGTTTTTTGGCGATAGCCATAATAGCGTCCATATCAGCCATTTGACCAAATAAATGAACAGGCATAATCGCTTTAGTATTAGGTGTGATTTTAGCTTCAATTTGAGTCACATCCATATTAAACGTGTCTTTGTCGATATCAACAAAAATTGGTTTTGCGCCCACTCGAGAGATAGCGCCTACCGTTGCAAAGAATGTAAATGGAGTAGTAATAACTTCATCACCGTGGCCAATCTCTTCGGTCATAAGGGCGATAATTAAGGCGTCTGAGCCAGAACTTACACCAACGGCGAATTTAGTACCGCAATACTCAGCGGTTTCTTTTTCAAGGCCTTCAACTTCAGGTCCGTGGATAAATCGTTTTGTTTCGAAAATTTCTTGGAATTTTTTAAAGATGTCGTTTTTTATAGGTTCATACTGTTCTGAGAGGTCTAAAAGTGGAACGTTTTTTGTTTGATTCATAGCGGTTAGTTATATCGTTTTGTAGCGTAGATTGTCAAATTGGCTTAGTGGTATTTTGATAGGTATTTAAACCTCTAAAACAGCAGAAATATCTTTAAACGAGGGCTTATTAACCTCACGAGATACCTTATGAATACACATTTTGTTTCCCTCCGGCTCACTAATCAATACGTCAATTTCTTGTTGATTATTTAGTGTTGGGTCAATCCATTGGTTTTTGTTTAGAAATATCTTTAAGCCAATAGGGTACAAGACCCCACTGTAAGTTTTTAGATAGGGCTCCTTTTTAAATTGATTTTATGAAAAACTTTTTCAATGGCCGAAATAGCGTCTTTTTTTTGAACAAATCGTCCGCACATTTAATGAATTGTTAATGCTTCTTGTTTTTTGTACCACTTCACAAACGCTTCAACACCTTTTTCTACAGTAAACTGAGGTTTGTACTGATACACTTTTATTGCATGACTAATATCGGCATAGGTTTGTTCAACATCACCCGGTTGAGCTGGAAGTAGCTTTAGTTTCGCAGACTGACCAGTATATTTTTCAATTAATTTTATAAGGTCTAAGGTACTAATTGTTTGAGACTCACCGAGATTAACAATGTCGTAAGTTAACTTTGGCTGATTATATATAGCAATAATTCCCTGAATAATATCGTCTACATAAGTATAATCTCGCAAACAATTTCCGTTGTTAAATACAGGTATTTCTTTGCCTTCATTTATCAAGCGCGTGAACTTATGGATAGCCATTTCAGGACGTTGCCTAGGTCCATATACTGTAAAAAATCGTATACAGGCTATAGGAATTTTATAGAGATGATGAGTGTTGTAAGCCATCAGCTCACACGACTTTTTAGTAGCTGCGTATGGAGAAATAGGGAGGTCTACAGCGTCTAACTCTGAAAAAGGTGTTTTTTTGTTGTTCCCATAGACAGATGATGATGAGGCTTGTAAAAATCTGTTTACTTTATAATCTTTGGCTAGATTTAATAGATTTAATGTTCCAATAATGTTTACCTGATAATAAATATCAGGATTTTCAATCGAAGGTCTAACACCTGCCCAAGCGGCAAGATGAATTACTTCAGTAATTTTTTCATTTTCAAAAATATTTTGGAGTAAGCCTTTGTCTAAAATATCACCTTTAATACATTTAAATCGGGAGTGACCATCAAGGTGAGCAAGGTTACGTTTTTTAATACTTGGATCATAAAAAGAGTTGTAGTTGTCTATTCCAACTATTGTTTCATTTGTGTGTTTTATAAAGTAATCACATAGATGTGAGCCTATAAATCCCGCGGCGCCTGTAATTAAAATTGTCATTTAAAACTGTCCTTTCTAAAACGCATAACCAAGCTCAATATTTATAAATAACCCTACAGCTGAAATTGGGTTTGCAAGTGATCCATTTTTGCCATCAAGAATAGCATTTGTTAGTGAATTGTATTTTAAACCAATAGTATGAGTAAATATCCATTGTTCCTGAATTAATTTATGTAGGCTTAAAGAAGGCGCAATAGAAAACCCATAATACCCTGAATTGACCTTCCTATTCTTTAAAACTATAAATGCCCCCTCTAGGTCTACGGTTAGGGTATTGTAATTTTTGAAGGCGACAACTGGATAAAATCCTCCAAAAAATAGCGAGGTGTAATAGAGTTGAGTGAACTCTTTTCTTTTTGATGTATTTGATACAAACATAAACTCGTCTTCCCCCATCAAAAAATGCTTAACACTGGATTTTAGTCCAACAAACCAGTAATTATTGATGTCTCTATACTTTATTCCAATACTTGGCATTGTAGCTATTTGAACTAACTTATCCATTTTTTCTCCAGATAGTTGAATCGAAATGACTGGTGAGGCCGGTTTGAATATAGATCTAGTAGAAAAGGAGCTTTCTTTGTCCGAAAAAAATGTATTTGCATAGCAACTTGAGCTTAAAAACAGTCCGAAACTAGTTAGGCTTAATATCAAGGTAATTATAAATAGTCTTTGCATGGACATAAGTTTATCATAGAAGTAAATTTTAATTCTAATTTATAGGCTCGTATTCCTTGAGTTTGTACAATGCAAAAATATTGCTTGCTTAGAGTTTTATGAGTACAATCTAGTGTAAATAATTGTAGGAGAGTGGTTTAGTTGAAGCTAGCCGTTGTTGGAACCGGATATGTTGGACTTGTTTCTGGAGTTTGTTTTGCAGACTTAGGGCATCAGGTGATTTGTGTTGATAATGTTCAAGAGAAATTGGATATTTTGAATCGGCATGAAATTCCTTTTTTTGAGCCAGAGCTAAAAGAAAAATTAGTTAAAGGAGCTAAGCATGGAGTCTTGGTTTTTTCTTCTGATATTGCTCAAGCCATAAAAGACTCCACTGTAATTCTTTCTGCAGTAGGAACCCCTCCCAAAGAAGACGGCTGTGCAGATGTGTCAGCTGTATTTTCTGTTATTGAAGAAATTATCGCTGCTTATAAATCGCTTGGCTGTACTGACAAAAAAGTGATCGTTAATAAAAGTACCGTGCCTGTAGGTACCGGTCGAAAAATTATAGAGAAAATAAAAGAGGCTGGCTTAAGTTCTGATCAATTATCAGTCGTTTCAAATCCTGAATTTTTACGTGAAGGTACTGCCGTTTATGATTTTTTTCATACGGACCGTATTGTAATTGGGGCAGATGACCCGGACGCTAAAAAAATTGTGGGGGCGATGTACGGCCCTCTATATAGTAGAGAAACGCCGATTGTTTATACTGATCTTGAAACTGCAGAATTGTCTAAATATGCAGCCAATTGCTTTTTAGCTACTAAAATTTCTTTTATTAATGAAATGGCTCGTTATTGCGAAAAAATAGGCGCTGACGTTAAAGATGTCGCTAAAATTATGGGTATGGATGGACGTATTAGTAAGTATTTTTTACATGCAGGGCCTGGGTATGGTGGATCTTGTTTCTCTAAAGACATTAGAGCTCTTATAGGTTCAGGTAAAGAAGTTGGTCTTGATTTGCAAGTTATTAGAGAAGTAGAATCAGTTAACGAAGACCAAAAAGTGCGAAGTGTAGGTATCCTTAAAGAGGTGCTGGGTGACTTGGCAGGTAAAAAAATTGGATTTCTAGGATTAGCCTTTAAACCCAATACGGATGATATGAGAGAGGCTCCTTCATTAAAAATTATTAAACAATTACTTGAACACAAAGCAGAGGTTATTGCTTTTGATCCGGAATCAATGTCAAATACAAAAGCTATTTTGGGTGATCGTATTACCTATGGTAAAAATGCCTATGATGTCGCTGAAGATGTTGACGCTATTATTTTAATAACAGAGTGGCATGTATTTAGAAACTTAGATATCCCTAGACTTAAAAAAATTATGAAACAAGCCGTTTTTTTCGACCTAAGAAATGTATATGATGTAGACACCATAATAAACCAAGGGTTTAAATTTTATTCTGTTGGTCGGCGTAATAACCTTTAAAAAATGAAGGTCAACTATATTGCAGTGATGCCTTGTTTGGAACAATGGATGACAGGCGGCACTGCTTACTGTCAGAAATTATTTGATGTTTTAGGTGCGGACTCTATTTTTTATATTAGAAAAATGGAAACCTTTGGCTTAAAAGTGAAGTGTATGTTTCAGATAGCCGTTTATGTACGAAAGCAGGCTAAAAAAGAGTATTTGAACGTTTTGTTAGTCGACAGTGCCTCACTGTTTTTAATGGTTCCAACCTATGTGTATTGTGTTATTTTTGGTGTAAAAGTGGTTCCTATTCATCATCACATGCCACAACGGGCTGCTTTATCGACTCTAGTATTTAAATTTCTTTTGTTATTTTCAAAACGGATATTGGTGAGTAGTCAGTTCGCTTTTGATCAAATTGAAAAACCACAAATGTCTCATGTTTTAATTAATCCAACCTTGAAATATACAGGAGTGATGGACGCAAAGCCAAAAATATTGGAACAGAAACCTAAGTTTAACCTTTTATATATTGGTAGTGTTATTGAACGGAAAAACTTAATGTATATGTTAAGCATAGTAAAGCGATTACCTCCCCAATTCCACCTTACTGTTTGCGGACCCACAGACTATGATGAGCCGTATTCCCAAAAATGTTGTGACTATGCCGCTGAAAATAAGTTAAGTGAGCAAGTAGATTTTTTAGGTAAAGTTTCTGAACATAAACTTGAGAGTTTGTACAAAGAAGCCGATCTTTTTGTATTTCTTAGTAGTTATGAGGGGTTTGGTATGGTAAATATTGAAGCCATGAGTTTTGGACTGCCTATTATCTTATCAGACATCCCACCTCATAGAGATATTGTTCAAGACGGGACGTATGGTTTTCTTTTTGGGCTAGACTGTCCAAACGAAATTTCGGCCAAAATATTAGCGCTTAGTCAAGACAAGTCAGACTATTTTCAAAGGTCTAGCTTAGCCCTTGAACGTGCTAAAACATATGTTTGGAATAACTCAGCTATTCAGAAAAAAGTGTTTCAGTTTGTAACTAAGTAACGTTATGCATTGCTTTTAAATTAAGTATGTTTCTTTCAACTTCTTTAAGATCAGTGGCTACCATTTCTTCTACAAGTGCTTTAAATGAAGTTTTTGGGTTCCAGCCTAATTCTTTTTTAGCTTTAGAACAATCTCCTAATAGAATATCTACTTCTGCTGGACGGTAAAATTTAGGATTAACTTTTACATGGTCTTCATAATTAAGACCTGCCATTGAAAATGCTATTTCACAAAATTTTCGCACAGAATGTGTTTCACCTGTACAAATAACAAAATCATCGGCGATGTCTTTAGAATTCATTAACCACATAGCCTCAACATAGTCTTTAGCGTGGCCCCAGTCTCGTTTGGCGTCTAGGTTTCCAAGTTCTAGGACTTTGGTTAATCCGTGTTTAATTTTAGCGACCCCATTTGTAATTTTTCGAGTCACAAATTGTTGTCCTCTTCGGGGAGACTCATGATTGTATAAAATACCATTACACGTGTTCATGTCATACGCTTCACGATAAAGTTTGGTCATATCGTATCCTGCTACTTTTGAAATTCCGTAAATAGATCGAGGATGGAATTTTGTTTCTTCTGTTTGAGGCATTTCATGTACTTTTCCAAACATTTCACTTGAAGCGGCAAAGTAGAAATGAGCTTCAGGTACAATGTCACGCATTGCAGAAAGTAAATAATGAGTACCATTAATATTGCTATTCATTGTAGAAAATTCATCGTCAAAACTGTAAGACACAAAGCTTTGTGCTCCAAGGTGATAAATTTCGTCAGGTTTTATTTTGTTAATTGTAGTATAGACAGACGGATAACTTTCGAGGCTACCGTATACCATTTCTATATCGTCGAGTATGTGGTTAATACGTGAAAAACGTATGTCTGTACTATCAAGTGCGACATGTCTTGCCATTCCGTATACCTTATATCCTTTTTGGAGTAGTAATTCAGCGAGATAAGAACCATCTTGTCCTGAGATTCCTGTGATGAGTGCTTTTTTCATAATATAATTCTCCTTGATTGAACCACGTTTGGATACCCTATGAGGGTGAAACTAGTGAAGAAATAATAACATAATAATTTTGAGAAATCACTAAAATTGCATTGAAAGACTATCGGTCATTTTTAGAATCGACCAGCCTTAGATTGCTTGATTAAATCTTTTACAATTCGCTTAGCTGTATTTCCATCCCAATATTTAGGAATTTGACTTTCAGATTGAGGTTTTCTTGATACTTTGTAAAAGGTATCACAAATCTTTTTGCTTGAAGTTCCAACAAGGTGATTACTTCCCTGAGTGATAGTAATAGGTCTCTCGGTGTTTTCTCGAAGGGTTATACAAGGTACTTTTAAAACAGTTGTTTCTTCTTGAAGTCCACCGCTGTCGGTTAAAACAAGTCTTGAGTTCATAACCAAATTCATCATTTCAAAATAGCCAATAGGTTCAATTAAATTTATTTTGTTCTTTTTAATTCCATCCATATTTACATAAGCGTCTAATTTAAATTCTTTAATTTGCTTTTTTGTTCTAGGATGAATAGGACAAATAATAGTGAAATGACCTGAGATTTCTTTTAAAGCGGTTAGAATGTCTTTAAAGACAACTTTGTCATCAACGTTGCTAGGTCGATGTAATGTAAGCGTAATATACTGCTGTTTTGTTAAGCCTAATTTCTTGAAATATTTAGTAGCAGCGGCTTTAGGTTTGAATGTTTTTAAAGTGTCTATCATAACGTTTCCAACAAATATAATATTCTCTTTTGGGGTCCCTTCCTTTAATAACTGCTGGTCTGCGTCTTCGGAAGGCGTATATAAAAAATCTGAAATTTTGTCAGTTACAAGTCTATTAATTTCTTCTGGCATCATTTGGTCAAAACTTCTAAGGCCCGACTCTATATGAGCAACCGGAATGTGTAGTTTTTTTGCGGTAATGGAACATGCTAGGGTCGCGTTTACGTCGCCTACAACAACAACTAGATCAGGTTTTTTTTCGTTAAGTACTGTTTCAAAAGCAATCATGGTGCGTGCGGTCTGCTGCGCATGAGTGCCTGAGCCTAGTCCTAAGGAGATGTTGGGTTTGGGTATGTTGAGTTGATCAAAAAAAGTATCACTCATGTTTTTATCATAGTGCTGACCTGTATGTACTAGGATTGCTTGGAATTCTTTAGGGAATTTAAGGATCTCATTATATATAGGCGCAATCTTCATAAAGTTTGGCCGAGCAGCGGCTACAAAACAAATTTTTTTTCTCATAAGACAGATATTTTAACATTTATTACTGTATTAGTATAAGTGGATGTATTTGTAGTATTCTACTAGGAATGGTCATGTTACTCATATCGTTTTTAATGTCGCTGTTGATAGTGCGACTCATTAAAGTACTTTGTATTAAAGTACGTGTTTTTGATGTGCCGAATGGGAGAAGTTCTCATAAAGAACCTACTGCATTGATGGGTGGGATAGGCTTTGTTCTTTCTTTTTTATTTACACTAACTTTTTTCCCTTTTTTTTTATTTAATAATATTCAACTGAACATTTTTTTGATGTCGCTTGGTCTGATAAGTTTAATTGGTCTTTTAGATGATCTTAAAGGAATTAAGGCAAGGCTTAGGCTTTTTATACAAATTTTTGCTGCCCTTGGCGTTACTTTTTCAGGTATTCAGCTATCCACACTTCAATTTCCAGGATGGGAAATTAATCTTTCTTTTTTAAGTGTGTTTTTAAGTGTGTTTTTCTTAGTATCCACAATTAATATTTTTAATTTTATGGACGGTATTGATGGCTATGCAGGTGGGGTTTCTCTGATTGGATCTTTGAGTTTAGCGTGGCTTGGATATATCCATAACGATCCTTCTTTTATGATGCTTATGTTGCTTACAGCGGCTGTAGTCTCTGGGTTCTTAGTATGGAATTTACCTAAAGCAAGTATTTTTATGGGAGATGTTGGAAGTACCTTTTTAGGCTTATTATTAGGCGCTTCTTCAATTTATGTATCTCAGTTTTTTATGGGTATTAGCATTGTAGTGCCCATTATTATTTTTTCAGTATTCTTGATGGATGCCAGTGTTACGATGACAGGTAGACTATGTAGAGGGCAAAAGTTTTGGCAGGCCCATAGAAGTCATTTTTATCAAAAATTACACCAAACAGGCTGGTCACATACACAAGTTATTTTACTTGAGTTTAGTCATATGGCTATTTTATGTGGAATTGCTTTAAACTACTCAACGGTTTCAAATCTCTTACAGTTGGCGTTTTTAGCTAGTGTTTTTCTAAGTTTTGTAGCGAAGTTTTCTTGGGTGCAGTTTAGGTTTAAAAAAATATTAAAGTGATAGTGACTTAATTGTGTCGATATATTTTTTAGCGAGCATTTTACGGTCATAGTTCTCTTTAACATACTGAAGTCCATTTTTAGACAGCGTACTTTGTAACTCTTTATCTTGAAATAAAGTGAGTACCTGCTCAGCAATTTCCTTGTAGTTCTCAGGCGCTGCAATGAGTGCCCCTTTAGACTTTTTCAATATGGTCTCTGCTTCTCCACTTACACTAGCTATTATTGGTTTTCCCATTCCCATCATTTCGAACATTTTTGAAGGAATAAATGTTTTGAATAATGGAATGTCTTTTAGAGGAACTAGGCCAACGTCCATAATAGAATAAAATGAGGTTACTTTTTCTTTGTCTTGTCCTGGAAGAAATGTAATGTTATTTAAATTGTACGACTTAGCTTTAGCTATGATGTTTTCTTTGTCTGCGCCTTCTCCAATAAATAAAAAGTGAATAGACGCATGTCCTTTTAATTCTTGAGCGGTGTCTATAATAGTTGAAAGGCCTTGAGAAATACCATGCGCTCCAATATATAAAACAATAAATTTATTGTTGAGACTTAATTCATCAATAAGAGCTTGTTCTTTTTTCTTTGGGTAATATCTGTCTAAATCAACACCGTTTGTGACGGTAAATAGTTTCTTTTTATTAATGCCTCTATTTGCGATATCTTGAGTAAAAGACTCGGTGACACTTACTACAAATTTGGCTTTTCTGTATAAAAAAAGTTCAATTCTTTCAAGGGTATCTAAAATAAACTTGTTTTTTAGTACACCTAATTCTTTAAATATTGCTGGCCAAAGGTCTCTCACTTCAAATATATAGGGGGTTTTATATAGCCTAGACAATACATATGCCGAAATTATTGAAAAGAAAGTAGGGCTTGAGGCAATTATGATGTCTTGGTTCTTTGTGGCTTTATGGCCTTGTATAACTGCACTAAACATAAATGAAAGGTGCCCCGCTATTTTTTTAATGAACCCTTTATTTGGAGTCGCATACACCCACGTTCGAATAACTTTTATACCATCAATGGTTTCTTCTAAATAATGTTTGTTTTTGTATGTATCAGGAATGATACCTGTAGGATGATTTGGAAAACAAGTGAGTACCGTAATATTATGACCGTCATTTGCCCACGTTTTTGCCATTTCAGAAAGCCTTGCTTGTGGCGCTCCAATTTCGGGGGGGTAGTAATGAGTTACAATTAATATATTCATGTTAGCGATTCAATTTCTTTTTTAATGGCGGATTCAAAGTCTAAAGGTGTAAAGTTAAAGTCATTCTTCGCGGCTTCAATACTAAAGTTTTTGTGTTCATTTAGTCTTTTAATTTGTTCTACTTTTATTTTGGGGGCCTTAAAGAGACATTCATATATATAGGCTAGTAGAAGTGACAACGAGTATGGAATATGAAGTTTGAAGACATTCTTTTTTAGTTGCTTTGAAATAGTGTCGATAATGTCATTAAATGAGATAGCTTTTAGACCGGCAAGGTTATAGGTTTTGCGATTACTCTTTTCTGAAAGGCTTGCTTGAACAATAAATCGAGAAAGGTCTTCAACATAAATGGGTTGCTGAAGAAAATTGCCAGACCCAAATACAGGAAAAAATGGCAGCTTTTTTTGGAGTTGTATAAGACGACTCATATTTCTGTCTCCTGCTGAACCGAATATCATGGTTGGGCGAATAATTGTGAAGTTTAAAGCCGAGTTTTGTATGGCCTTTTCTGCGTCAAGTCGAATTTGTTTTGAGTCTGGATTAAGTTTTGTAAATATTCCTGTGGTGCTTATGAAAATGGCCTTTTTTAATGTGTCTGGGCAAGCATCTATAAGTACTGGCGCATGCCCGAACCCAAGTGATGCAATATTAATTAAGATGTCTTTTTGGTATAAGGCTTGTTTGATTGATGCTGTGTCTTCAAGACATCCTTTATGCAGCTTTATAGGAAGTTTGGTGTATCCTAATTTGTCTGCTTTTTGTAGGTCTCTCACAAATAACGTGACTTTTAGATTAGGTTGATTTAGAAGTTCTTTTAAAACGTACGACCCAGTAAATCCTGTGGCACCAGTTAGTAGTACTTGAAGTGGTTTTGTCATGTAATTTTTTTAATACTGTAGTTACATGTTGTTATTGCTTCAGACACAATTCCTTTAATTTGTATATGTAGTCTTTCCTTCTTTTTATTAAATTCTAATGACGTCCATGACTTTGTTTTTACAATTTCAAAGTTGTTATTGTCTATAGACAAAAGTACGTGGTTGTTTTTATTTTGAATAATAATATCAGTTCCTTTGTTTGTCTTTTTATCGTCTAAAATGGTGAACCCTTCTGCAAAGTGGATATTATTTGTGAACGTTCTCTTTTTGCCTGTATTTCTAATTGTGTCTTGCACTATTAAACTATTATTTTCTCTATGACTTAGCGATCTAGAGATGAAGACTCCCAAGTCTTTATAGCAACTGTGGCTACAAGTAACTCCATTTTCATTAGACCTAATATTAAATGGATAGCCACGTTTGCCTACACGAAAACTGCTCCAAATTTCATTTTGTTCAATATCATCAATCATAATTGTGTTGTGGGCTGTTGTTGAACGAAAATAGTGCCTCCATTCAATTTTTCTCCCTGACTCATAATCAAAGATCCCTGAGTCTGTAATAATGGGTAGTTTGTCTATAGACAACACATAGCTCAAAATATCGTTATGTGCGTGTGCACATAAAAAGTCTGGGGAAATTTTCCCAATATCTGCACATAAATAAAACTGGTCGTTTTTCTTGATAAAGTACCCAGACTCTTTGTGTAAAATTGTTTCTTTTTTAGCCCATCTTTGTCTAGGGAATAAGTCTTTTGAATAATAGATTAAGGTCTCAGGTTTCAAGCATCCGTCTACGCTGGAGTCATTGAAAAGTGGGGGTTGGTTATTGTATGAAATGTCTTGTAAAAATTGAGTCGCCTTTTTTATGTGATTGGATAGCCATATTAACGTTTTCGGGTCTTTAATTTCTTTAAGTGATTCATAACAGTTAATTAATAATGTCAGTACAATACTATGATACATCGGGCTTCTTTCGTAGTGGCCACCATCAGAAAGAATTTGTTCCTTTAGTTCTGTTTTTAAAAGGCGTTCCCCTTTTTTCCAAATGTCTTCTTGGTTTAGAAATAAGCCTCCTATAATTAAGGCTTTGCAATTTTCTAGTAAATGATTGCCTAAAACATCGAATTCTAGGTTCTTATTAAGAAAATACAACTGTTTTGAAAAGGAGTCTAAAAAGGTTGATTTAAATGAGTCGGTACAGTTACTTTCAAACCGTGAATAGGCCCATACCCAATTACATAGTCTAAGGGAGAGCGGGTAGGGGTGAAATGCAGATGTGTTGTTATCATCACACGTATTTATCCAGTCTAGAATGATGGATGTAAATTGTTCAGATTCAGTTATGTCAGTTAAGAAATTGAAATAATGAAGTTCATATTTCCAATGGACTGTAGCCTCTTCAGGGTCCCAGTTTTTGATAGTGTGCTGTTGGTTTAGGAATGTAAATGTCTTATTTTGGAGAGACTGTTTTGTTTTGACGGGGGCCGTTTCTTTTAGTTTATTTAAAAGTAGAAATACTTGAGAGGTACTTACTGGAAATGACTTCCCCGTTTTTGAGTTGTACTGAGAGGGCCGTATGATTTTTTTTAGTCTTGAAAATAGTTGACTCAATTTTAAGTATTTAATGGTATGAAAATAGAGTTTAAGTTTATATTTTGGCATGTTATTTAGTCTGTTATGTGTTTCAGTGCTTGAAAAGCGCTCTGTGTACTTTGTACAATTTCTTCAAAAGAAATCGGGCTTTCTTGGTTAGTTTCTAGAGAATTGAAGAATGCCTCTAATTCATTTTTATGGCCTTTGTCTTGAGAAAAAGTATTGAACGGCTTTATCTGTTTAAACCCAAACGTTTTTGTAGATTTAAAATTAATGATTTCAATAATCTTTTCCTGACA
>QFBU01000001.1 GCA_003265975.1 Candidatus Marinamargulisbacteria bacterium SCGC AAA071-K20 | reverse complement strand
ATTAAAAAAATATGTAATAAATGTAAAATTATTAAACGGCATGGTGTTCTCAGGGTAATCTGTGAAATTCCAAAGCATAAACAGAGACAGGGTTAAGGAGGAATAACTTGGCAAGATTAAGTGGTGTAGATTTACCAAAGAATAAAAGATTAGAAATTGGGTTGACGTATATTTTGGGGATTGGTCTTCATACTTCTCAACAGATCCTTAAGAAGTTGGGGATTGATTTAGATACTAGGGTAAAAGAGTTGTCTGAGGATGAGGTTGTAAAGTTAAGGAGCGAGCTTCGTGAATATGTAATTGAAGGGGATTTGAGAAGAAGAACTTCCCAGGATATTAAAAGGTTGCAAGAGATTGCTTCTAATAGAGGGATCAGACATAAGAAGAAACTACCAGTACGTGGACAGCGTACTCATACTAATGCAAGGACAAAGCGTGGAAAGCGAATTGCTGTTGCTGGTAAGAAAAAAGTAACGAAGTAAAGCGTACACGGAGGAATAAAGGTTGAAAACTAAAAAGAAAAAAGTTAAAAAGCAGGTTTTGGTTGGGATTGCAAATATTAAATCAACTTTCAACAATACAATAGTTACCATTTCTGATGAAAAGGGGAATGTCATTTCGTGGTACTCTACAGGTATGGCTGGTTTTAAGGGGGCAAAAAAAGGAACGCCATTTGCAGCGCAAATGGCAGGTGAGATGGCTGCTAAAAAGGCAGTTGAGTTGTCAGGAATGCAAAGAATTCATGTGTTAGTTAAAGGTCCAGGCGCTGGAAGAGAAACTGCTATTCGTGCTCTTCAATCTGCTGGTTTAGAAGTTGAGTCAATTAAAGATGTTACTCCTATTCCGCATAATGGATGTCGACCAAGAAAAAGAAGAAGGGTATAGGAGGGTACACAAATGAGTAGATATCGCGGGCCAAGTTGTAAATTATGTAGAAGGGCAAGAGAGAAGCTTTTTCTAAAGGGTGACAGATGTCAAACTGCAAAATGTGCAATTGAAAAAAGAAACTATCCTCCAGGATACAGGGCTTTAAAACCAAAAAAGATTTCAGAGTATGGGAAAAGGCTTAGGGAGAAACAGAAGCTACGTTTTTACTATGGGGTAACTGAAAAGCAGATGAGGATTTATTTTGCTAAAGCTTCCAAGAAAAAAGGAATAACGGGGCATAATCTATTATCCTTATTTGAACAAAGATTAGATAATATTGTATTTAGGGCTAACATGGGCAAGTCTAGAAAAGATGCAAGACAGCTAGTTAAGCATTCTCATTTTTTAGTGAACGGGAAAAAAGCAGACATTCCTTCTATGTTGATTAAAAAAGAAGATGTGATTTCTATTAAAGAAAAAAGCATTACTGTTTTTAAAGATTTATTCGATATACTTAAAGATAAGCCAAAGAGTTCTTGGGTTGTCTTTAATGACTCAGAAAAAAGCATAACTGTTGATCATGGGCCAACTCGTGAAGAGATTGATGTTCCTGTTGATGAGCAATTAATTGTTGAGTTCTACTCAAAATAATTAAGGAGGATTTAAAAGTGTCTAGTTCAAAAACTTGGATTAAGTATGAAGAAGGTAAGGATACATATGGAAAATTCATAGTATCGCCTTTGAAAAAAGGAATGGGGAATACAATAGGGAATTCTATCAGAAGAGTTCTACTTTCATCCCTTAAGGGATCCGCTATTACTTCTTTGAAAATTGATGGCGTGAAACATGAGTTTTCAACAATTCCTAACGTTGTTGAAGACGTGTTAGATGTCATTTGTAACTTAAAAGGTGTAGTCCTTAAGAAGACTGATGACGATGAGGTTAAGATTACTCTATCTAAGGCTGGTAAGGGTAAAGTAATAGCTAGTGATATTAAGGTAGATGCATCGTTGGAGATTCTAAATAAGGATCACTTTATTGCAGAGCTCTCTGACAAAGGGAAGCTTGAAATCGAAATGAAGGTAACTACGGGAGTTGGTTATCTCTCTTCAAAAGCAATTAACCGTGAGGGTTCAGCTGTAGATGAAATGTTTTTAGATGCTAGTTATTCTCCAATTATTCGGGTTAATCATCAGGTTGAAAATATTCGTGTTGGAAAAGATTTAGATAATGATAAATTAGTTATTGAAATATGGACAGATGGCAGCGTTAAGCCAGACGTCGCAATTCAACAAGCTTCAGAAATTTTAGTTGATAAGTTTGAGTTATTTAAAACTCTTAATGAAGAGCCTGTTGAAGAGCAGGAAGATCAGAAGGTTGCAAACACTACTGAATCTGCGCTTGTAATGTCTATTGATGATCTCGAATTATCAGCACGTTCTTCAAATTGTTTAAAGAGAGCTGGAATTGAAACCGTTGGTGAGCTTGTTCGAAAAGATATGTCTGAGCTTATAAAGATTAAAAACTTTGGCAAAAAAAGTGCTGATGAGATTAATGATAAATTAAAACAGTTTAACCTAGCTTTAAAGGAATAAGGATTTACAATGCGTCATTCAAAAGGAATTAAAAAGTTAAATAAACCGACTGATCAAAGAGTAGCTATGCTTAAAAATATGGTAATTTCACTTTTTGAACACAATAGAATTCAGACAACTGATGCAAGAGCAAAAGAAGCTAAGAAAATGGCTGAATCTTTAATTACTCTTGGCAAAAAGGGTACATTACATGCAAGGCGTTTAGCGTTGCAAGTTATACCTCATAAACCGACAATAAAACAATTGTTTTCAAGTATTGCTACTAAGTATAAGGACCGTAGCGGAGGGTACACTAGAATTGTGAAAATTGGTTTGCGACGTGGAGACGGAGCTATTAAGTCTTTACTCGAGCTAGTTGAATAATTATTGTCTTTGTATAAAGTATGATGGTGCTAGTTTCTTTGGTTTTCAATCGCAGCCAAATCAACGAAATGTTCAAGATAAAGTATTTGCGATTATAAGAAAGATCTTTGGAAAAATAAATAAACACTCTTTTTCAGGCAGAACTGATTCGGGAGTACATGCAGAAAATCAGCATATACATTTCGTCTCTGATAAAAAAGTTGACATTCAAAAAACAGAATATTCTATTTCGAGAATGTTACCTATTGATATTTCAATCGTTTCATTAAGATATATAAGATCTTATAAGGATGCCCGTCGTGAAGCAGTTTCTAGAGAGTATAAATATCTCTTTGCTCATAACGATTACCCTTACTATCTTAATTCTAGAATCGTCAAAGTAAATAACAACTGTTCTATTAAAGACTACAACAATGTAGCACAAGTGTTTATTGGTACGCATGATTTTATATATTTTAGAAAAAAAGGATCTGAAGAAAAGTCATCGATTCGTACTATTGAAAACTTTTCATTTAAAAATAAATTGTTTTATGACATTTATGATAATGATAAAAGTTTTAATTTGATCGAGGCTCATATTCAAGCAGATTCTTTTTTATATCGAATGGTTAGAAATATAATGGGTGCAGTTTTTGAAGTAGTTTCTGGTAGGAAGACCATTGAATCGCTTCAAGAATTGCTAAAAACAGGATCCGGGAAATTTAATTATCCCGTAGTCCAAGCAAAAGGGTTGACTTTGTATAAAGTTAATTATTAGGAGGAGAGGGTAATGAAAAAACAAAGTTCATTTTATCCAAGTACAAATGAAGTAAGTAGAGAATGGATTAGCGTTAACGCAGAAGGAGCTGTCTTAGGTCGGCTCGCTACAGCGGTTGCTAGCATTTTAAGAGGAAAGCATAAACCGGAATTTACTGACTCAGTAGATGTAGGTGATTTTGTAATCGTTTATAACGCTGAAAAAATTACAGTTACTGGTAGAAAAGGTTCTCAGAAAAAGTATTATCGTCATTCTGGATATCCTGGAGGTTTGAAAACTACAACGTTTGACCAACTTCTAGAACGTAATCCTGAACAGATTATACATAATGCTGTTAAAGGAATGCTTCCACATAATAGAATTGGACGACAAATGATAACTAAATTAAAAGTATATGTTGGCACTGAGCATCCACATGAAGCTCAACAACCAAAAGAAATATCACTCTAAAAATAGATGAGGGAAAACTAATGGCAAAAGAAACTGAAAAGAAAACAAGTACAACTGAAATAGAAGAAAAAGTTCTCAAAAAAACTAAAAAAAATAACTCTCCAGAATCCTTAAAGGTTCCTAAGTTATCTTACTATGGAACAGGTAGAAGAAAAAATGCAATTGCAAAAACTTGGTTATTTGAAGGAACTGGACAGGTTGTAATTAATAAAAAAATAGCTTCTGATTATTTAAAAAGCAGTTTTCTTACAAATTCTCTTATTAAACCTCTTGAAAAATTAAAAGTTTCTGGTAAATATGATATTTTTATTAGAACACTTGGAGGTGGGTTAGTTGGCCAGGCTGGAGCTTGTCAACTTGGAGTTGCTAGAGCTTTACTTCAATTGAATCCTTCTTTTAGACCTGCGTTAAAAGAAGAAGGCTTTTTAACTAGAGATCCTAGAGTTAAAGAAAGAAAGAAATATGGTAAGAAAAAAGCTCGTAAAGGATTTCAATTTAGAAAACGTTAATATTGTTTTTTATTTTCTATACACATGAACATAAAAGTTTTAAATAAAATTTCAGAACTTGGCATTTCTATTTTAAAAGATAAAAATTATACCATTTCTGAAGATCACTCGTCACCTGATGCATTACTAGTTCGTAGTGCAAAACTACATGAAGAAAAATTTAATGAAAACCTAAAAGCAATTGGTAGAGCTGGAGCGGGAGTTAATAATATTCCTATAGATCGATGTACTGATTCAGGAATTGTAGTTTTTAATACACCGGGCGCCAATGCAAATGCTGTAAAAGAATTAGTTCTAACAGGCATGTTTCTATCCAGTAGAGATATAATTGGTGGAATAGAGTTCGCTGAGTCAATTAAAGATAAAAATGAAGATGATATACATAAGTTAGTTGAGTCTAATAAATCAAGATTTAAAGGAATTGAACTTAAAGGTAAAAACTTGGGGGTTATTGGGCTAGGCGCTATTGGAGTGCTTGTTGCTAATAGTGCAACAAATTTAGGCCTAAAATTAGCTGGCTACGACCCTTTTATTTCTGTAGATAGGGCGTGGGGGTTATCTAGATCGGTAATTCCCTCTAAAAATCTTAATAATTTGCTTTCTAATTCAGATTTTATTACCTTACATATGCCATTTACTTCGAGAACTGATAAGTTTTTAAATAAAAAATTGATAAGCAAGTTAAAGGATGGAGCTGTAGTTTTAAATTTTGCTCGTCCAGAAATTGTCGATGAGAATGCGGTAGTAGAAGCTTTAAAAAGTGGAAAGATTTCTAAGTATGTTACGGACTTTCCTAGTAAAGTTCTTTTAAATGAAAGTAATGTTATAGCCATACCTCATTTAGGTGCTTCTACAAATGAAGCTGAGGATAATTGTGCTCTAATGATTGCTGATCAAATTGATGACTATTTAGCCAATGGTAATATTTCAAATTCTGTTAACTTTCCAAATTGTTCCATGGAACGAACTGGCCAGTTCAGAATAGCAATTGCGAACCGAAATATTCCAAATATGGTTGGTCAAATTACGAAAGTATTGGCTGACCATAAGTTAAATATTGTTGAAATGTTAAACAAAAGTAAGGATGAATTAGCTTACAATATTTTAGATATCAACGGGAGTTCTACGGAGTCCTTTGTTGATGAATTGAAAAATATTGAAGGCGTTATTTTTGTTCGCTTGATTTAACCCCTTGACAGGGTGTTGTAGATTGGGTAATATTTACCTCCTTGATCTTTGAAAATTGAATAACAAGCCTAGATGGGGCTGTTTTTAAAACACCCCCAAAACCATAAGAATGTGCGAGCTTTTTAAATAAAACAAATTTTTTAATCAATTGAGAGTTTGATCCTGGCTCAGGATGAACGCTGGCGGCGCGCTTAACACATGCAAGTCGAACGACCTTCGGGTAAGTGGCAAACGGGTGAGTAACGCGTAGGCAATCTGCCCTTAAGACTGGGATAACACTTTGAAAAGGGTGCTAATACCGGATACTCTTTTTTTATCACATGATAGAAAAAGGAAATGATTTTTCGCTTAAGGAGGAGCCTACGTCTGATTAGCTTGTTGGTAGGGTAATGGCCTACCAAGGCTACGATCAGTAGCTGGTCTGAGAGGATGATCAGCCACACTGGAACTGAGACACGGTCCAGACTCCTACGGGAGGCAGCAGTGGGGAATATTGCGCAATGGGGGAAACCCTGACGCAGCGACGCCGCGTGGGTGAAGAAGTTTTTAGGAATGTAAAGCCTAGTCAAGAGGGAAAATTATGATGGTACCTCTAGAGGAAGCCCCGGCTAATTACGTGCCAGCAGCCGCGGTAATACGTAAGGGGCAAGCGTTATCCGGATTTATTGGGCATAAAGAGCATGTAGGTGGTATTTTAAGTCAGATGTTAAAGGCTGGGGCTCAACCCCAGTTCGCCTCTGAAACTGAAATACTCGAGGACAGTAGAGGAAAGCGGAACTCACGGTGTAGCGGTGAAATGCGTAGATATCGTGAGGAACACCAGTTGCGAAGGCGGCTTTCTGGCCTGATCCTGACACTGAGATGCGAAAGCGTGGGGAGCGAACGGGATTAGATACCCCGGTAGTCCACGCCGTAAACGTTGTACACTAGGTGTTGGAGGTATCGACCCCTTCAGTGCCAAAGATAATTCGTTAAGTGTACCGCCTGGGAAGTACGACCGCAAGGTTAAAACTCAAAGGAATTGACGGGGGCCCGCACAAGCAGTGGAGCATGTGGTTTAATTCGACGATACGCGAAGAACCTTACCTGGGTTTGACATCTAGAGAATTTCCTAGAAACAGGAAAGTGCCTTCGGGAGCTCTAAGACAGGTGGTGCATGGCTGTCGTCAGCTCGTGTCGTGAGATGTTGGGTTAAGTCCCGCAACGAGCGCAACCCCCGTTCTGTGTTGCCAGCACTTTAGGTGGGAACTCACAGAAGACTGCCTGTAAAAAGCAGGAGGAAGGTGGGGATGACGTCAAGTCATCATGCCCCTTACACCCAGGGCTACACACATGCTACAATGGTCGGTACAATGGGTTGCTAAGCCGCAAGGTGGTGCTAATCTCAAAAAACCGGCCTCAGTTCGGATTGCAGTCTGCAACTCGACTGCATGAAGTTGGAATTGCTAGTAAACGCAGATCAGCTACGCTGCGTTGAATACGTTCCCGGGCCTTGTACACACCGCCCGTCACACCATGAGAGTCAGATACGCCCAAAGTCGATGTGCTAACCTTCGGGAAGCAGTCGCCTAAGGTGGAGTTGGCGATTGGGGTGAAGTCGTAACAAGGTAGCCGTACCGGAAGGTGTGGCTGGATCACCTCCTTTCTAAGGAGAATTTTCCGACCACAAAGTCGAGAAATTCAAGAGTCGGAAAGAGACAATTTATATTTTTGTTTGACTCTTTCCATTAAATGGCTCAGATCGATACGCACATTCATCATTATGACTAGGCTTGTTATTCAGTTTTTAAAGATCTTCTACTCTTTATTCATATATCTATATATTACTAATAGAAAAAATAAAAATCATTTAACATATATAAAATAAATTCTTTACGGAATTCATAAATTTATGTTCTTGTTATTTTTATGATTTTATTTTTACTGCTAAATAACAATTGTGAAATACTTTATAACGGAACTTATATTCAATTATATTCAATATTCATAATTAAAAGCGGTAACGACAGTGATTGTTATCACTAATGCGCTTGCTGGATCACAGAATACCCTCTCAAGAGACATTCTAATTAAGGTGCTTTTGATTTCTTTATTGAAAAGTAATTTTCTATAGCAATCACTTTTTGAATGAGTAAGTTCTTCTTTTCAAATGAATTGAAACATGTTTAAATAGTTCCTCGTCTTTTTTAGACGAATAGGGGGGCCTGTAGCTCAGGTGGTTTAGAGCGCACGCCTGATAAGCGTGAGGTCGGAGGTTCAAGTCCTCCCAGGCCCACCATTGATTTTCTCCTCTATTATTCTCAGTTAAGATATACGGCCTTCAACATATCTGATCTCAAAGACAGACCATGGATTTTCCATTAAAAATGTGAGAGAAGGAAAAGGTTTGTTACAATTTATTTTCTACTGAAATACATGAAATATTATCTTAGAAAATATAAATCTTTATTATTGTACAAGGAACGCTAAAATATTTTACTCATCCAAAATGCAGAAAAGAGTTTCTATAGTTTTGAAAAGTTACTTTATTTTAAATAAACTAATTAGGAATACCAACATAACCATGTTTGGAATTAAGCACTGAATTTGTTCTTCCATATAAGCTGATAAACGGGAACGTTATCAGCGGAACAATAGGCTTAAATATTGGGTGAATTAATTTAAAAATGAAAAATATTCCTAAACAAAAACTTCAACAATATAAATTACAGAATCAAATAGAACTAATCTTTTTTTATTTTGCTACTACGAAAGCAGATGCAACTTTGCCTAAAACTGAAAATACAAGACTTTACGGTGATCAAAATTAAAAAGTAATTTGAACAATATATGGACTCTCTCAAAATTACACCAGTTTTATTAATATTATACGGAGACTTAAATCTCTAGTTGGATGGAACTGTCAGATAATGAGGTCCTAAAGATTTCAAATCTAATATGGATATACTGATGGATACTTCAAGCTCTATAAATTATGATGAACTCATTAAGCATTGTCTGATATGCTATCAAAAAGAACTAGGTTATTCTTCTACAAGAGAGTTTATACTTATT
The DNA here is from genome assembly GCA_003265975.1 of Candidatus Marinamargulisbacteria bacterium SCGC AAA071-K20. GTDB lineage: Bacteria > Margulisbacteria > Marinamargulisbacteria > AAA071-K20 > AAA071-K20. Next base: position 71,720 of record QFBU01000001.1, on the reverse strand, counting down.
CTTAAAAAGAATCTGATGTTAGAATATTTTGCCGACAATACTATACAAAGTCAGAAATTCAATTCTTAGCCTTTCTACATCTAGTTATGAAAAATAATATTCCTGAAGTTATAAATATTTCTGTTTTATAAAGTATAATTATAAAACTCCTAATAATCATAAAATACAAAAGATAAATGAGTTTTCTCATTCTCAATTTTTAGCAACGTAAAAAACATCTCAGGCTCTCGTATTTAATATTTATTTGAAACAATTTGAATGATTTTGGTGGAGGTGAGCGGGATCGAACCGCTGACCTTCGGCGTGCAAGGCCGACGCTCTCCCAACTGAGCTACACCCCCAAAAAGGATAGTAAAGATTATTAAATCATAACGTCTAAATTTTGAAAAGACAATTACTAATTAAGAATAGGCGTACTTAATACAAATATCAGCCAAAACATCTAATGGATCTAGTAACATATCGTTCTCAATAAATTCTGAAACTATTGGTAGTTCAGTACACCCTAGGATAATCTTCTCAGCACCCTGCGCTCTATATGATTCCATAATGGCTTCTAGCTGTGCAACTGCACTTTTTGGAGACTTCCCTTTTTTTACAATCTCAAAAATTATATGCATAAGTTGATCTTGCTCTTGATTACTAGGTTCTATTGTTTCAATCCCAATATTTTCAAAATAAGTTTGATAGAGTCGACTCTTAACCGTTCCAAGCGTCGCAAGAAGACCAACTTTTTTTACACCACTAGACTGTATCACTTTTGCGGTTTCTTCTATTAAGTTAAAGAATGGCACATCAGGGTCGGCTGTAAGGGCATCTAGAAAATAATGAACTGTGTTGCAGGGAGCAACATAAAAATCCGCATCAGCCGATTTTAAGCGGTGTACAGAACGCTTAATTGCGGTACTTACTTCTTTAATATCATTACTAAGAATTGCAGAGGTTCTATCAGGTATTGATGTATTGATATCTACAATGGTATGGATATGCTCTTGATCTATTTGAGCAGGAGACCTTTTCAAAAGAAGTTCTAAAAAATATAGAGTTGCTTTCGGACCCATACCTCCTAAAACTCCTAATTTACGATTTGGCTTATTCATATCCTCAACATTCTATATAAGCGATAGACACTTTTGCAAGGAATTAAAGTCCAAGCGATTGCCTCAAAATGGTATCTTCAGCACTATTATCAGATGTTTTAGGTGACAATTTAGCTGGAGAGTGTCTTTTCTTTTGCTTTCCAAATTTGATTTCAACTTCTCTTTTTTTGACAACCTTTTCTCGAGATTCTAAATCCTGTTTTAATTGTTTAGCCTCTTGTTTCCATTGTTCTTTTTGGGTGCCATCACTCATATGAACTTATAAATTCTTAACTTCTTGAGTAAGTCTTTTTACTTCACTTTCTGTTTGGGCTTCGACAAAAATCCTCACAATGGGTTCAGTGTTAGATGGTCGAACATGTATCCAAGAATTATCAAGCATCACTTTTATTCCGTCTTCTTTATTAACGTCTTTATCAGAATAGTTTTGTTCGACTTTATTTAGAAAAGCAGAAACTTCTTCTCTTGTTGAAACTTGAAATTTGTCTCTGCTCATAACAAACTTTGGATAGTTAGAAACAGTTTCTGACACAGGGGTCTTACTTTCAGCTAAGTGTTTTAGTGCGATGACTATCCCTACTAAACTATCCCGTCCCCAACCAATTTTAGGATAAATTATGCCCCCATTTCCTTCTCCACCAACCAAGGCCTTTTTCTCTTTTAATTTTTGAGTAACATTTGACTCCCCAATTTTTGTATAATGTAGACTTGCTTTATATTTGTCAGCAAGATGCTTTATTATTAATGAAGTCGACAAGTTGACAACAATGTCTGTAGACTCGGTTGCTTCTTGTTCAAGGATATAGTCTATGCAATAGGCTAAAGAATAATCTTCACCGATAAAACGTCCATTTTCATCAAGAATAACTAAACGATCTGCATCGGCATCTTGAATAAAACCAATATCATAGTCGCCTTCTTTCATTTTTTCTATGACACCACTTAAGTTTTTTTGCAGCGGCTCTGGGTCATGATTAAAACGTCCATTAGGTTCTGGATTCAAAATATCATAAGATACGCCAAGTTTGTCCATCAGATTTGGATTTGCAATTGCGCCAGCTCCATTATTGGCATCTATTAAAACCTTTAAACCAGAAGTCTTAATCACACTAACGTCAATCAAAGATAAAATTTTATCAATATGCCTGTCTATTGCATTTGGGTCTTCAGTCAATGTTCCTAGCTTATCCCAAGTGGCAAGTTTAAAATTTCCAGTGTCATAAAGAGATTTAAAAGCATCATATTCTTCAGTATCAAGAAAGGAACCTGTTTTGTTCATTAATTTAATTCCATTCCACTGAATTGGGTTGTGTGACGCTGTTATTACAATTCCTCCAGCGGCGTTATGGTGTCTAATTTCTTGCTGTACAGTTGGAGTTGTAACCTTTCCAATATCAATAACATCAACTCCAACACTTAATAATCCGGAAATGACAGTACCTTTAACCATCTCATAAGACACACGGGTGTCTCCACCAACAATAACGGGCCCCTTTCCTAATATCTGTCCAAAAGCCATGGCCATATTTAATGAGAGAGTGGGGTCAAAAGAGTCGCCTATAATGGCTCGAGTTCCGGATAGTGAAAATATTAATGACATTTAAGAGTCCTTTCTACTTGAAATAAATTTAGTATTTAACTTATCTACATCTTACACTATTGTTCAAGGGGTATGATAAACTACATGACGTTATGAATAACTTGTTTAATCTTTTTTACACTATTGCACTTTGGAGCTATACAATATCTGCATTTTTTACACATGCAATTATATACTCACTTACAAAATACTTTGTAAAAAATAAAAGGGAATGGAGTTTTATACTTACCAAGCCTTTCATATCTCTTTCATTTAGTTTGTTTGCCTGTCCTTTAACTATAAACGGGCTAGAAAATATTCAGCAAGATAAAAACTTTATAATTGCCTCTAATCATCAAAGTATTTTAGACATTTTTATACACTTTAAAGGCTTAACCAAGCCTATTTCATTTTTTGCTAAGCAAGAGCTAACTAAAATTCCAATTTTAGGTTGGAATATTAAAGAGCAGGGCCATTTTATTGTGGACAGAAAACGTCCCAAAAAAGCGGTCAAACAATTAGCCGAAGTTAAAGCTCATCTAATTTCTGGCTATTCAGCTATCTTTTTTCCTGAGGGGACACGGTCTTTAGACGATTCGGTTGGACCATTCAAAAGAGGAGCTTTTTTATTAGCTGCTCAAACAGGAACTACCATCATTCCTGCTTATATCCACGGAAGTAATCATGTTATTCATAAAACAAGACATTTAAGCATGCCCAGTAAATTAAGCGTTACTTATGGCAAGCCAATACCTGTGGAAAGGGCAAAAACAAAAATAGAAGAAAAAGAAATTGCTGAAAAACTTCTTAAGAAAGTTAGAGATGAAATGCTAAGTCTAAGCGGCGGCCGCGCCTGAGCTTTGAACTCGTGACATCAATAAGTCAATTCTAGATTGTTGAGCTGTGATAAATACCGGCGTTTTATAAGTAGATTGTGCATCAGGTTTTGAGTCCATAATTTTTGTAAATGCAGTTCTTACCTCTGCTTCACTTGGACTCGTGTTTCCTTGTTTTCCTAACGCGGCCTTAGCATCATCTATAAAAACCAATAACTCTGCGGCATCATATCATTTAAGCACTCACTTCCAATAAAAAATTCAGGAGTAAAATCTTTTGCGGCACTAGTAACGTCTCCTTCAGCTTTTAATAACTCGGCTTTCAAGTCAGCCAGCAGCGTGGCGGTTTCAAAATCAATAGTAACCTTATAAGTCAGAAGTTCGGCGCGTTTATGTATCATTTCTTTTTTGTTGGATCTTGAAACTATGCTTCAGACAAGTCTTTCATTGTCTTATGATCATTTCTAAATCCTTGAACCTCAAGCATTGTTCTTTTTAATGATTCTAGCCTTTTCGATGTTTTATTATCTACAGTTCGAGGGACCTCTGCTTTAGTTCCTGTGCCTTGAGTTAATGAGGATTTCATTTTCTCTACTTTAACTGGGTCTGCATTAGTTGTTTGAAGTAAAACAGTGGTTTTTGCTACAGCGGATGACAACGTTCTTCTTGCTGTATTTCCTACTACTTTTGCTTGGTCGTTTAGAGCAGCTATTTCGCGACAGTCCCATTATTAGACAAATTGAATCAAGTTATAGCCGATTTAAATAATAACAAAGCCCAAACATTTAAAGCGACTGTTAATAAGAATTTGAAGAATAAGGGCAAAAAACAAAAGGGTAATGAACCTTAGAATAAAACTAAATAGATGTAGAAATTTTAGACCAAGACTCAGTTTGAGTAATGATATTTGAGGCAGTAAGCCCATATTTTAACTTCAATGTACTCACTTGGCCATGTTCTATAAATTGGTCAGGTAACGCAATTTGCTTCCATTGATTTAGAGCTTTGTCTAAATGATTAAATTCACGAAGGATATTATGATAAACACCACCAATTCCAGCGCCTTCTTCAACAACGATAATTTTCTGGGCTTTTTCAATATATGGTGCAAGAAACTTGGTGTCTAACGGTTTAATAAATCGTAAATTTATAGCCACAACACTTTTACCCTGAGACTGCTGTACTAATGCAGCGTCATAACAAGGCCATGCCATAGTCCCAACACCTATATATAATAGGTGAATATCTTCTTTTTTATCTGTTCTATTGTCAGTTAAGCATTCTGATTTAATCGCTCCAATTTCGGTAGCAACATCACCATTTTGATCACTAGAATGTGATTTAGGATACCGTATTGAAATAGGACTGTTTTGTTCAAATGACCAGTCAAGCATACGTTCAAGTTCTTCAGGGTCTTTAGGGGCTAGAATGGTCATGTTTGGGATAGATAACAAAAATGCATAATCAAAAACACCTTGATGAGTTGGACCATCTTGACCAGCAATTCCGGCTCGATCAAGTGCAAAGACTACAGGCAAGTTTTGGATACATACATCATGTATGACTTGGTCATAACCACGTTGTAGAAATGTTGAATAGATAGCAAGTAATGGTTTAATCCCATTTCTTGCAAGTCCCGCTGCATAAGTTACGGCGTGTTCTTCAGCAATTCCAACGTCAAAGAAACGATCAGGGTGTGCATCTGAAAATTTTGAAAGGCCACTTCCTTCCTTCATCGCAGGCGTAATTACAACAACCTTTTTATTCTTGTTACAGATACTCGTCATTTTGTCGCCAAGAGTTTGACTAAATGTTTTAACTTTAGGATTATCAGAAGTTGATTTAATTTTTGAAGGAGATGGTGTTGGTGATACGCCATGGTATTTAATGGGGTCAGCTTCAGCTACTTTTAAGCCTTTCCCTTTTTGAGTAATGATATGAATCATTATAGGTCCATTATATGTTTTTGCGTATTTTAAAGCAGCCATTAAAAGAGGAATGTTATGTCCATCGATTGGCCCTAAATACTTAAATCCAAACTCTTCAAAAATTACACCAGCTTTAGTGTCTACAATGATATCAATGAGATGATCTACAATTTTCTCAACTCTACGTTTTAAAGGCCCTGCATATTTAGGAACTCTATTTATTATTTTTTCTACACGACTTTTAGCTTTGTCATAAAGTTTTGTAGTTCTGATATGTGTAATATATTGAGCCATACTTCCAACTGGGCGAGAAATAGACATATCATTGTCATTTAATACACATATAAAGTTTTTATCTAAGCCTTCGACATTATTTAAAGCCTCAAAAGCCATGCCTCCTGAAAGTGCAGAATCACCAAAAACGGCAACAACTTTATGATCTTGTTTTTGTAGGTCTCTTGCGTGAACTGCCCCTAGAGCAGCAGATATTGAGGTTGAAGCATGACCAGCTCCAAAAGCATCGTGGTCACTTTCAAAAATATTTGCAAATCCAGAAAGTCCATTGTCTTGTCTGATGGTATACATTTTGTCTAAACGTCCTGTAAGCATTTTATGAACGTAAGTTTGATGAGACGTGTCCCAAAAGAATTTATCATTAGGGCTTTCAAATAGTATATGTAAAACAAGAGTAAGCTCAACAACACCCAAGTTCGAGGCCAAGTGCCCTCCGCAATGATCACAAACATCAATTAATCGTTCTCTAATTTCTACAGCTAAAGTTTCCAGGTCGGAATTACTTAGAGTCTGAAGGTCTTCAGGAAAATTCGAATTATCTAAAAATTTAGTAGTCATTTAGCCTTAAAGTCCTTTTTTTGATAATAATACCATATACCCAAAGGGTCTAGAAAGTTCGATCTGAAAAAAATCTTACAAAATGAGTAAGTGCTTTTGTATCTAATGTAAGTTTTTCAAGAGTATCTAACGCCTCTGTTGCTGTTTCCCTTACTAGCTCTTTACTTTTATCGAGTCCGTAAAGACGTACATATGTTAATTTATTTTGCTCTAGATCTTTATTTGCTGTCTTTCCTAGAGCTTCACTCGTTTGAGTGACATCCAAAATATCGTCCACAATTTGAAATAGTAGCCCAATTTTTTTTCCAAACTCTTCTAGTAGGGTTATTTGTTTAGGATCAGCTTTATATAAAAGAGCGGGTACAACAATGGCTGTTTTAATTAATGCACCAGTCTTAAGTTTATGAATTTTCTTTAATGTAGATTCTTCTGAAGTACCTTCATGATTTATATCTAATACTTGTCCTCCGATAAGCCCTATTTGGCCACATTCTTTAGACAAATATTGAATACTAGCTAGAATTTCTTTAGCATCAAATTGTGGACTTAACTGTGTTGACATGACCTCAAAAGCTAGTGTCAGTAAGCAATCTCCTGCCAAAATAGCCATGTCCTCACCAAATCTTTTGTGGTTTGTTGGTTGACCACGCCTAAAATCATCATTGTCCATTGCCGGAAGGTCATCATGAATTAAAGAATAGGTATGTATCATTTCTAACGCAGCCGAAAAAGGAAGAATATCTTGAACATTTTCCTCAAATAATAATGCACTAGCAATAGAAAGCAATGGTCTTACGCGTTTCCCTTTATTAATGCAGCTATAATTCATGGAATCAGCTAACAATTGACGTTTATCTGTGTAACTAGCGCTCAAAACTGAAGCTAAGTAAACATCAAACTCTGGCTTGTACTGTTCAGAAAAGCTTAGAAAGGTATCCAAGGCGCTAATCTGAGGTGTGAGATTCTTTGACAAGTGAGGCTCCTTCTTTTTTTACAATATTAATTTTCTGTTTAACTTTTTCTAGATCTTCAAATGACTGCTTTGCTAAAGTCATAGCATCTGAGTATAAAGATATGGCATCATCGATTGAAGTCTGATCTTCTTCGATCTTATCAATCATTGTATTTAGTTTATCTATTTTCTTTTCAATTGATTCTGTCATTAGTTATCCTTTTTCAATGGAGCTGATTCAATTTGAGTGACATCAGAATAAATAGATCCATCTTCAACCTGAGTTACAATTTGAGCGCCAATGCTAAGTTCAGAAATAGATCGAATTGGAGATATACTTTCCTTAGCTTTAGTTATACTAAAACCTTGCCTAAATTTCTTCAAGGGACTTACAAACTCGAGCTTAGACAAAAATTCGTCTAATTTAGATTCAATTGACAGCATTTTTATACTTAATAGCTCTTGACCTAAAGTAACCGCATCTTCAATGCTCTGGTTTAATTCATATAATCTATTGTCTAAATGTTTTTCCGCATAACTCAATCGAGTTAACAATTCAGCCTTGTTTTCTAAGAAGTGAGAGACTAGGAATTGAGCGGCTTGAGTAGGTGTTGCTGCACGTTTGTCAGCTACGAAGTCTGAAAGTGTATAGTCAATATCATGCCCAATAGCTGTTATTACTGGGGTAGGGTAGTCAGCAATTACTCTTACCATCGTTTCATCGTTAAAATAAGCAAGGTCTTCGTTAGATCCGCCTCCTCTTAAAATAACAACGGCATCATATTGCTTATAAGAAAGAGCTATACTTAACGACTCAATTACAGATAAGGCACAGAGACTTCCTTGCATTACAGCAGGGAAAATGTCCAAAGACATAAAGGGTAGGGCTGTAGAAATCTTTTGGAAATCAGATAAGGCAGCGGAATTAGATGATGTAATAAGCGCCACTCGATCTGGAAATTTAGGGATTTCCTTTTTTCGGGAGTCTTCAAACAAGCCCTCTTTTTGGAGCTGTAGTTTTAGCTTTTCTAAGGCGATGTTTTGTTTTCCAACGCCCTGTTGACTCATGTAGGCAACCTGAAAAGAATATGTTCCACGTTTATGAAAAACAGAAAGCCTTCCTCGAACACGTACTTGCATCCCATTTTTAGGTTCAAATTTTAGTAGGGATAGAAAATTAGAGTAGACTACACAATTAAGCTGAGAATCTGTGTCGGTTAAATTAAAATAAAGTTGATTTCCACGTTCGTAAAACTTTACATTAGATAATTCACCTTCAATCCAAATGTCTCTAAAAAACGGTGCGTTTTCCAAAAGGTCTTTAATGTGAAAGTTAAGTTCACTTACCGAGTAAGTCGTCACAGGAGTTGCATTCATAACATCTTTATAGCAAAAAACTACGAATTAGGGTATTATATTTTCTGAAAAAAGGAGGCTGGAATGAGACGAAGTTATTTTTTTGAAGGACTATGTTTTGGAGCAATCATCGGGCTTATTTTAGGCTATTTTTTTGATATTGAAGAAGAAACTAAGAAAGTTATTGATAAAGCATCTAATGTGAAATTATCAAAAGAAGAGTCTTCTGAACCTGAAAGTGAAGAATCTGCAGTAGCTAAAACGCTTGAAGCAATAGAGCATGGCTTTGAGAAGCTTTCGAACATGGTTGATCAAAAGAAAGACTCTTAATATATGGAACTCATTCCTTTTCTAGCCATTTCCATCCAAATTTTACTTGTAATTCTAATCATTTTTCTATGCTACTTAGTATTTGAATGTATAAAGATAGTAGGTAATTTTAGAAAAGTTTCTGACAGAGTAGAGTTTCTAACAGACGTAAGTTCGTGGCTAAGCTTAGTAAGAAAATTCTCCAGAAGATCAAAGAAGAAATAAGTTATACCCAATGAAAAGTTCAGAAGTTAGAAAGAAATTTATTGAATTTTTTAAAAATAAACAACACACCTTTGTAAGTCCAAGCGCAGTTATAAGCCAGGGCGACCCCACATTAATGTTTACAAACGCAGGAATGAATCAATTTAAAGATGTGTTTTTAGGAACTGGGTCAAGAGACTATAACCGAGCCGTAAACTCCCAGGTGTGTATTAGAGTATCTGGAAAACATAACGATTTAGAGGACGTGGGACGTGACAATACGCACCTTACCTCTTTTGAAATGCTAGGAAACTGGTCATTTGGTGATTATTACAAAAAGGAAGCAATCACTTGGGCGTGGGAACTCTATACTGATGTATTCAATATCCCAAAAGATCACCTCTATGCAACCGTATTTGAAGAAGATGATGAAAGTTTAGAGTTATGGAAAAGGCATACAGACATAGATCATAGCCATATCGTAAAGTGCGATGCAAAAGATAACTTTTGGGAAATGGGAAAAACAGGCCCTTGTGGACCCTGCTCTGAAATTCACGTAGATCTCAAACCAGGTGATGATCTAACTAGCACAGTAGATCAAGCTCTATTAGACACTGAACGATTCACTGAGCTGTGGAATTTAGTATTTATTCAATATAATAGAGATGAAAATGGAGAATTGAAACCATTGCCACAAACCCACGTTGATACAGGCGCCGGTCTAGAGCGGTTAGTATCATACTTACAAAAAACCTATTCTAATTATCAAACAGATCTATTTTCACCAATACTTGAAAAAATTGAAGCCATTACGGGCAGTCCATACCAAGACAACATAGAAGGGATGGCGCATAGAGTTCTTGCTGATCATTGTAGAACATTAGTATTTGGGATTGCCGATAATGCCTTGCCGTCTAATGAGGGTAGAGGATATGTTCTTAGACGACTACTTCGAAGAGCACTAAGGTACTCACAAAAATTAGGCATTAAAGAGCCTATTTTGTATAAGCTTGTAGACACCGTTATTGACAATTTAGGTGATTATTTAACTCACCTACCAGAACGAAGAGACTTTATTAAAACAGTAATAAAAGCAGAAGAAGAAAGCTTTTTAAAAACACTTGAACTTGGTCTTCAATTATTTTCTGACCTCTCTGAAAAATTAAAAAAAACAAAAACAAAAGTAATCCCTGGGGAAGAAGCGTTTAAGTTATATGATACATTTGGATTTCCACTCGATTTAACTGAAGTCCTAGCCACGGAACAAGGGTTTGAAGTAGATATAAAAGGATTTAATAATTGTTTAGATAAACAAAAGAAACAGTCTAGAGAGTCTACTCTGAAAAAACAAAAAGAAGACTTAAGTAACAAGCCGTCAACTCTTACTAATGATCATTTTTCGGAGTTAAATTTACATTTATCTGAGTATGTTAATGAAGCTAGAGGGGGAGAGGCCCGTGTACTTAACGATCCCCTTGAAAAAGTGGCAATGGCAAGACATCACTCGGTAACTCATCTTTTACACCAAGCCTTAAGAGATACCTTGGGTGATCACGTGCAACAAGCTGGAAGTTTAGTAGATATTGACCGTCTTAGATTTGATTTTTCACATTTCAATGCATTAAACTCCGAACAATTAAAAACAGTTGAAGATATTGTTAATAAAAATATTAAACATAATACAGAAATTACAGTTGGAAACATGACTCTAGATGAAGCTAAGGACAAAGGAGCAATGGCTCTTTTTGGAGAAAAATATGATGAAAATAATGTAAGACTTGTAAGCATTGGAGAGTATTCAAAAGAATTATGTGGGGGAACGCATGTCAAAAATACTGGTGAAATCGAAGTTTTTAAAATTATTCAAGAAAGCGCAATCGCAGCAGGAACTAGACGAATAGAAGCCATTGCTGGAAGAGACGTGTTCAACTCTTTTGAATCTCAAGAAAAAAATAAACTAATCACTTTAATTAAGAACAGATCAGTAAAAATGACTTCCTTGGGTGATGATAAAGACATTCAAAAAAAATATAATAATTTAGACTCGCTTTCAATAGACGCGCTTAAGTTATTAGGTGATGAAAGTTCTAAAGATTTAAAACGAATAGAAAAAACTAGTCAAGAAGGTAAACAAAAACAAGCCGGTTCTCAAATAGAGGCGATGTTATCTCAGTCTATTGAAGCCAATAACTTAAAAGTATGTGCAGTGGTAACCGATTCAGATATGGCGACATTAAAGGCCACCGCAGATCAATTAACCGCCAACATTCCAAATATGGTAGCTATTTTAGCTGGTGTGTCTGGCGATAAAGGTTTTTTTGTCGTCAAAATAGGATCACAGGTAAAGACTATAAAAGCACCTGACTTAATTACAGTATTGACGTCAGTTGCTGGAGGAAAAGGCGGCGGGCGACCAGACTTTGCTCAAGCCGGTGGGGCCTCGATTGATAAGTTAGAGATGGCAATAGTGTCTGCAAAACAAAAATTACTAAAATGAAACGTATCTTAGCACTCGACTACGGTCAAAAAAGAGTCGGGGTTGCGCTTTCTGATCCTCTAGGTATAACGGCACAAAGCAAACCCTATTTATTAAATGACGCCCAACTTGTTAAAAATATTTCATTACTTATCCAAACCTATAGTGTTGATCAATTAATTATAGGGCTGCCTAAAGATCAACATGGTGGAGAAGGAAAAAAGGCAGCAGAGATAAGGCAGTTTTCTGAGCGACTTAAAAAACATATCCAAATTCCAATTGAATTTGTTGATGAACGATTTTCGACAATAGCTGCCGAAAAACACCTAGTAGCAGCAGAGGTTTCCAGAAAAAAAAGAAAAGAAAAAATTGACTCGTTAGCTGCCGTTTTTTTTCTCCAAGGGCACTTAGATAAAAACACCTCAGGTGTCTAAATATGTACATCTAGCATCTAACGTTTAGATAAGCTAAACTATAACCACTATGGACTACAAATCATCAGGCGTAGATATCGATGCAGGAACTTTGGCGGTTGAAAAAATAAAATCGCACGTTAAGTCAACGTACACTCCAAACGTACTAACATCACTAGGAAACTTTGCGGCAGGCTTTCAACTAGATCTAAAGGGATATGAAAATCCTGTTTTAGTGTCTTGTACCGATGGAGTTGGGACAAAGGTAAAGTTAGCTATTGAGCTAGATTGTTTCGATACTGTAGGTATTGACCTTGTAGCCATGTGTGTTAATGACATGATCTGTATGGGTGCTAAACCTTTGTTTTTTCTAGATTATATAGCCTGTCATCAATTAATTCCCGATCAAATGGAGCAGTTAGTAAAGGGCATGACAGATGGCTGCAAATTGTCTAAATGTGCTTTAGTTGGTGGAGAAATGGCAGAGATGAATGACCTCTATAAAAAAGGTGATTTTGATTTAGCCGGATTCTCTGTAGGAATTGTTGATAAAGACAAAGTAATAGATGGCAGCAAGATAGCAGCGGGGCAATTTTTATATGGGTTAGCCTCTTCTGGAGTTCATAGTAATGGCTATTCCTTAGTAAGGAAGGCCCTTCCACTTAACAAATGTAAAGAAAACGGCTTAGACCCCAAAGCCCTTTTAACCCCGACTAAAATATATGTATCAGAAATTTTAAACTTATTAGAAGATGGCCACTCTATAACAGGTATAGCTCATATCACTGGTGGCGGTTTGTATGAAAACATCGAAAGAATTTTACCCGATGGTGTCAATGCAGAAATTAAAAAAGACAGTTGGGATCGCCCAAAAGTATTTGAAGTGTTACAGACAGTTGGAGAAATATCTGAAAAAGAAATGTATCGAGTCTTTAATATGGGAATTGGTATGGTAGTTATTTCCTCTAAAGAATTACAAAACTCAAACTTAATTCCAATTGGTAAAATAACAAAAGGTAATAAGGAAATTGTAATTGTCTAATCATTTTAAAATCGCCATATTAATTTCAGGGCGTGGATCAAATATGAATTCAATTATTGAGGCTGTTAAAAAAGGGGAAATTAATGCAAGTTTAGATGTTGTTATCAGTAATAACCCAGAGGCCAAAGGGCTTGAAACAGCAAAAGAACACGGCATTGATACAAAAGCATTTGATCTTAATTCATACACATCTAGAGCTGAGTTTGACTTGGCTATCATTAAATTTTTAAAACCTCGGAATATTGATTTAGTCGTTCTTGCAGGATATATGTTATTAGTTGGGGCAGACTTTGTTAGCGCGTACAAATCAAATATGATTAACATCCACCCCTCCTTATTACCTTCATTTATTGGACGGCGCCCACATCAACAAGCATTAGATTATGGCGTAAAATTAGCTGGATGCACGGTCCATTTTGTAACCGAAGGTTTAGATGATGGCCCAATTATAATGCAGGCAGCAGTTCCTCTTTTAGAAGATGATAACGAAGCTAGCCTTGCAGCAAGAGTCCTTAAAGAAGAAAACAGAATTTTACCAGAATGTGTAAACTTGATTGTTGAAGGAAAAGTGAAATTTAAAAGGAGTATTAGACATGAAAAGAGCATTAATTAGTGTTTCAGATAAAGCAAATTTAGTTCCATTTGCAAAAGGCCTTGCAGCGTGTGGGTACGAAATTATTTCAACAGGCGGCACTTTTAAACTCCTACAAGCTGAAAATTTACCTGTTATTCAAATTCAAGAAGTCACAGATTTTCCAGAAATGCTTGATGGGAGGGTTAAAACCTTACACCCTAAAATTCATGGCGGATTATTGGCCTTACGTGACAACGAAACGCACATGTCTACCTGCAGAGAACATAATATTAACTTAATAGACTTGGTTGTAGTAAATTTATATCCATTTGAAGCAACGATAGCAAAAGAAAATGTAAGTGTTGAAGAAGCTATAGAAAATATCGATATAGGAGGACCTTCAATGTTAAGGTCAGCCTCAAAAAACTATCGTTCGGTTGGTGTTGTTGTAAATCCAAATCATTACGACTCAGTATTAAAAGAACTTAAAGAAAATAATGCAGAATTAAGTCAAGAAACTAAAGCAAAATTAGCCTTTGAAGCATTCTCTCACACCGCTCACTATGACTCTACAATCTCAAGGTACTTTCAAGAAAATGTAATAAAGTCTGACAAAAAGTTTCCAGATAGATTATCTCCAGTTTTAGAAAAAATGATTGAACTTAGATATGGAGAAAATCCACATCAGTCGGCTGCATTTTACAAAGTTGACTCTATTGGTGGACTCACAAAATTAAAGCAAAAGCATGGAAAAGAACTGTCATATAATAACATTGCTGATTTAGAATCAGCAGCTCAAATTGTGAGTGACTTTGAAGCTCCAGCCGTTGCTATAATCAAACATTCTAATCCTTGTGGCGCCGCTGTTGCTGAAACTATAAGTGACGCCTATAAAAAAGCGCATGAAGCAGACCCCGTATCCGCTTTTGGGTCAATTATCGGACTAAATAGAGAAGTAGATCTTGAAACTGCTGAAGAAATTTCTAAAACATTCGTAGAAGTAGTTGTGGCTCCTTCGTTTAATCAAAAGGCTTTTGACCTTTTATCTAAAAAACCATCTCTCAGACTTATTGAACTAGATACGATTGGTACTCAAAGCAGCGAAGTAACCTATAAGTATGTTGATGGTGGATTTCTAGTTCAAACTGCTGATACAAAAAAAGTTGAACCTAAAGACTGGAATATAGTTACATCATTAAAACCAAACTCAGCTGAAGAAGCGGATCTTAAATTTGCTTTTACTCTTGTAAAACATGTAAAGTCGAATGCTATTCTTATCGCTAAAGATGGCGTTGCCATTGGTGTTGGCGCTGGTCAAATGAGTAGAATTGAAGCGGTTGAAATCGCAATTAAAAAAGCAGGCGACAAGACTAATGGTGCGGTCTTAGCATCTGATGCTTTTTTTCCTTTTAAAGACTCCGTTGAAATTGCAGCAAAGTCTGATATTAAGGCAATAATTCAACCAGGTGGCTCAAAGCGTGACGATGAGTCTATCGAAAGTTGTAATTCTAACAATATAAGTATGGCATTTACGGGTGTAAGACACTTTAAGCATTAAGTTGAAAAGTCGTTTTCTTGTCATTGTTTTTGCTCTAAGCTGTCAAGTAATTTTTGCAGAAAATTCTACTAAATATAATGACGCCCTGTCTCTATATTATGAGCACAACCCAAAAAAGGCATTAGAAACTCTTAATTTAATTAAAGCTGAAACAAAGATAGAAAAGTCTAAGAAAATGATTTTTCGAACAGTTTTATTAAATATTGATGGTGAAAGTAACCCCAATTTTAAACTAGATAAAGAATTAAAAAAAATAGATGAGCTATATTTTGTCGAGTTTCAAAACCATTTTATTCAAGGTGATACAATTGAAGGTCTAAAGTCTTTAAAGAAAATTAAAGGTAGAACGGGACATCAGTTTTTAACAAAAAGATCACACTTGTTTTTGGCAAAATTTTATTTTCAACGAGGTAATTTTAATAAGGTTAAAGAGCATGCTAACAGGCTTGTTCTACAAGGGGGTGACTCTTTCCTTGAAATTGAAGGGTTGAAGGTTTTAATTGAACTCTCAATCATTGAACGTCGGTCATCTGAAGTAATGAAGCTGTACGGACAGTTAATTCAAAAATTTCCTCAAGAAGATCCTCACGACCAGTTATGGGGGCGGATAAATATTGCCTTTAGAAAACATTTGAGCATTGAAGACTGTTTTTACGATGCAAAAGAGCACTTAGTATATCTAAGGTCTTTATTTCGACAACAATATTATAAAAAAGTCACAAATCAAGCTAGCTTTATGCTTAAAGAGTATCCGAAGTATCATAAAATAAATGAGGTGAAGTTTATTTTAGCTATGACTAATTATCATCAATATAGGTATGAAAAATCAATCCCACTTTTTAAAGAAGTTATAGAAAAGTCAAATAAAAGAAAAACAAGAGATTTAAGTTTACTTTATTTAGGTCTCTCACTAGAAAAAAAACAATTTTATATGGAGGCTGAAGAAGTCTATATAGGCTTAATTAAGAACAGGAACAGAGAAAGAAACATTGTTACTCGTGGGTATTACCTTTTAGCAAAACTATATTATAAAAAACATTTGAATAAAAAATACGATGAGATCAAAGCAACCTTTCATACAAAATACTCAAGCAGCCGATACTACCACCAGTTAAATTGGGAAGAAACCCAGTCTAAGTTACTTCATTATAGTAAACCAGAGGCCTTGGAATCGACGTTAACTAATCTAATTAATAACCCAATGACGGTTCGGCTAATTATTAATCAATACAAGGGGATGGTTTCTTACTATCCTAAACAAGATTCTGAATGGGCCGACTTACTCAAAACGTTTGTATTAAGCTTTAATAGTGTGCAGCATTTAAATCGATATACTTTAGATCCAATACCTCTTCGAGATGAAAAAAGTCTATTTTTAAAGCAAGTGGGCCTTCAAGATTTAGTTATTCAAAGGTTGTCTTATCGAATTAATCAGGAAGTGCCACTAGACTATAAGGCATGGTACGAAAAAATTAAGCTTATGTACGCTCAAAAGCAGTTTTATCTTGTCATAGATGAGTTAACAAATTTAAGATCCCTTGCTAAACAATCAAGAAAAGAAATTCCGGGGTACTTTGTGCCCTATTTATATCCTATAGCCCATTTAGAGCAAATAAAAAAGGAATCGCAAAATTTTGAACTTGACCCATATTTGTTACTAGCAATTATTAGAGAAGAAAGTCAATTTTCTGCCAACTCTAAAGTAGATAATAAATTTGGATTATTCAGGTTGGAGCCCCAGTCAATAAAAGAATATGCCTTTAGACTTGGTCATCATTGGTATGGAAGCTCTCAGTTATTAGAAGCCGAAAAAAATATTTCTTATGGAATATTTTATTTTAGCGAGCTGTACAGACTTTTCGATGGGAATATTTATTTATCATTAATGGCTTTTCATAAAAATGCTTCAATTGCGAGAAATTACTTAATTCAAAACCCATTAACAACTTACGAGGAGCTCTTGCAAATTAAAGACAGAGAATCATCTGAATACATCCAAAGAGTACTCGACTCCTACGTCATGTATCGAGTGTTATACCATGGTAAAATTTAACCATGTCCTTCGGAAGTAATTTTCTTAAAAAGTTTTCTGCTAAGAAATACGCATGGACCTTTGTAATTGTTTTTCTTTCAGCATTAATTATTCCCGCATATTTTGAGAAAGATACAGAGTATGACTACAACCCTAAGGCTGTTGAAATTAAAGGATCAACTATAACTGGGTATAAAGACGGTAAATTAAGTTGGTTAATTAAGGCTGAATATGTCTGGACTGGACGTAGTAAATATTTATTTAGAGGCACCAAAATAAGTTATGGGCAACTCTTTGATTCGAATGGAAAAGTTATTGTAGACAAGCTTCAAGCTGGAAAAGTAAGGGTTAATACTAAAAGTAAAACCTTAACTGCTATAGACAATATTGTAGCTCATTTTAAAAAACGCCAAGACAGGGTTTCTTTTAGTCTGAATTCTCATAAGCCTACAGGTAAAGAAAATCAGTCAGCTAAAACCATTACAATCACTTCAGATGAACTTAGATATTATTCAAACACTAAGAAAACTTTTCTGACTAAGAACGTTGTTATTACGCAGGAAGACGCTATTATCTATCCAAATGAAGGAATTGAAATTGATAATGATAAAAATATTGGATTTATTGAGGGTGGATTTGTAATGAAAACAGATCATTATGAAGTAACTGGTAACAAAATGACAATTTATATTGATGAAGAATATTCTTATATTTCTGGCGGTGTTGAAGCGAGAAGGGTAGTAGAGGTTACAAAGAATGTAGCTATTGATGAGCGAGAAAGAGATTTAAAAGAATCTGAAACCCTACTTTTATGTAATTCGATGTCTTATTCTTCTGTACACGAAAATGACATAGTCACTGTTTCAGGAAATGTTAGTGTCATCCAAAAAAATAAAACTTTTAGAGCCGATTATGGGCATTATAATAAAAAGAATGACTATTATGAATTAAGCGGAAAAGTTCAAGTGACCGCAGACTCCCTTTCTTGGCTATTAACCAAAGATTCCGAAGACTTTAGTAATGACGATATAAAAGAAAGTTTAGAGCGCCCTGTTACAGTAAATGCCAGGCACCTTACATTTAATGCGACTTCAAAAAAATTAGAATTATGGGGGCAGGTAGAAGTTAATCAAAATGATAAAAAAGTAACCTGTCTAAAAATGGTTTATGACGACCCCAAAAATCTTGTGCAATTCTCAGGAGACGTTAAAGTCAAAAAGGATAATACCGATACTATTTCGTGTCATCTTTTAAAAATTGATTTAAACAAGGAAGAGTTTTTTGCAATTCAAAAAGTCTCTAGTGTGTTCAAATTGAAAAATGAAGAGCCTAAAAAATAACTATTGATTGACGCTTAAATAAAGCTCTTTTATACTTCTTCTTCTATGGACAAAGACCGATTTTCTAATATGCGATTATTTTGTGGCTCTGCTCATCCTGCACTTGGTAAGGAAATAGCAGATCAACTAGGTATACAACTCGGAGAAATACATCTCTCAAAATTTAGTTGTGGTGAAAGCTATGCACGAATTGAAGAGAATATTAGAGGCCTAGAGGCTTACATCGTACAAACAATTGGTGAATACCCTAATGACGACTATATGGAGCTATTTCTTATGATGGATGCCCTAAGAAGGTCATCTGCAACAAAGATACACGTTATTATTCCTTACTTCGGATATGCAAGACAAGACAAGAAGTCAGCACCAAGAGAGCCAATCAGTAGCCGTTTGATTGCTGATTTGATGACAGCTGTAGGACTTGATCGACTAATTACTATGGATCTCCATGCTGACCAAATACAAGGGTTTTTCTCTCAACCAGTTGATCATCTAACAGCACTTCCTTTATTCGCTGAATATTTTGGAAAACTTGAAATTCCTGATCTCGTAGTTGTAGCACCCGACACGGGTCGTGCAAAGTTTGCTAAAAAACTGGGTGATAGACTAGGAGCAAAGCTTGCTATTATGCATAAAACAAGACCTGATCATAACGTTGCAGAAATCACAAATGTAGTAGGTAAAGTTAGAGGCAAAAATCTTTTAATTGTTGATGATATGGTAGACACCGCAGGGTCAGTAACATCTGGACTAGCGGCTTTAAGAAACTTTGGATGTAAAGACATTTATCTTGCAACAACGCATCCTGTATTTTCCGGGCCTGCAGTTGAAAGACTCTCACTAGCCGGAATAAAAGAAGTAGTAGTTACTAACACGCTGCCACTTCCTCCAAGTAAACATTTTGAGGGGCTAAAGGTACTTTCAACGGCACCTATATTAGCCGAAGCCATCAAAAGAAACTACGAAAAAAAGTCTATAACTTCTCTATTTAATTAAGATCCATTTCAAGAAGCCAAAGAAGAATTGGTGGGCATTAATTTATTGCCTTTTTCTTGAAATAATTTGTTGGATAGCTCTAGATATTAAAAAAATAATTTCAAAAAAAATGCTCAGAATAAATACCCTGTAAAGTCACTATTGCTTCGTGCAATCAGTCCATTTCTTTTAAGCCTTTATTTGAAATTCTTAATTAGGACCGACTAATTCTAGCGCTTTACCTTTTTCATTTGATGTAAATATTTTAAAGTTTTCTTTAAATTGCTTAGCCAGCTTAGTTCTCATTTGGTCGAAGGCTTCTGTATTAGACCATGTATTTCTTGGGTTAAGAATTCCAGCATCTACACCAGGTAGGGCCTTTGGAATTTGGAAGTTGAAACATTCAAAATTTTCAAAATCTACAGTTTCAATAGACCCATCTAAAATAGCATCTATTATAGCTCTTGTATTTGGTAAGTTTATACGACTTCCTACTCCATATGCTCCACCACTCCATCCTGTATTTACAAGATAGGCATCAGCATTATGCTCATCCATCTTTTGTCCTAATATATCAGCATATAACGTTGGGTGTACTGTTAAAAAAGGAGATCCAAAACATGCTGAGAATGTAGCTGTCGGTTCTGTTACCCCTAATTCAGTTCCAGCTACTTTTGCAGTATAACCACTAAGGTATTGATACATTGCCTGTTCACTGGTTAATTTAGATACTGGTGGGAGTACTCCATAAGCATCACAGGTTAAGAAAATTATCTTATTAGCATGTCCACCTTTAGAAGTAGGTTTAACAATATTATCTATATGATTAATAGGGTAACTAACTCTAGTGTTTTCAGTTTTAGTATTTGATGCATAATCAACGGTACTATCTTCGTTAATTACCACATTTTCAAGGAGTGCATTGCGTTTAATCGCATTATAAATATCGGGTTCCTTTTCTTCAGTCAAATCAATTGTCTTTGCGTAGCATCCACCCTCAAAGTTAAAGATTCCATCATTATCCCAACCATGTTCATCGTCTCCAATAAGCTTACGCTTTGGATCTGCAGAGAGCGTCGTTTTACCTGTTCCGGAAAGACCAAAAAATAAAGCAACATCTCCATTTTCTCCCATATTAGAAGAGCAATGTAAGGCACCAATCTTTTGAAGTGGTAAAAAGAAGTTCATAATTGAAAAAATCCCTTTTTTCATTTCTCCACCATACCAAGTTCCACCAATTAGCTGCATTCTTTCTTTTAAGTTAAATGCTACAAATACGTCTGACCGTAGGCCATGTTTTTCAAAGTCATCACAATGACCTTTGCATGCATTTAAAATAGTAAAATCAGGAGTAAAGTTTTCTAACTCTTCTTCTGAAGGAGCAATAAACATATTTTTGAAGAAATGAGCTTGCCAGGCGACTTCAGTTACAAGTCTAACTGAAAGTCGAGTTTCTTTATTAGCGCCACAAAACCCGTCCATAATATAAAGCTTTTTACCAGACAACTCTTTTACAGAAATATCTTTTAAGTGAGCCCAGGCATCTTCGCTAAGTGGTTTGTTTGTTGATCCTTCAGCTTCCCACCAAATATCATTCTCGGTATCTTCCTGACGAACTATATATTTATCTTTTGCGGATCTTCCTGTAAATTTCCCTGTATCAACGGAGATAGTCCCTGAACTAGTTAAATGGCCTTTTTCGAAGCCTTGAAGTTGAGAATCTGTTTCATGTAAAAATAAGTCATCATATGATAGGTTATGAAAGATCTCTTTTGTATCTGAAATGCCGTATATTTCGGTGATTGAATTAATTGATTTAGCGGTCATTGAGAGTGCTCCTCTGAGTATAAAAATATGCTCAGTAGAATAACATAGTTGAACTTAAAAGTGAATTTGATATTCTAGTGCTAGAGTTTAAAAAAACAACTAGACCAAAATATTGTTAAAATGGAGTAATAATGTCAAAAAATATGGATGAAATCATTAAACTATGCAGTATACATGTTAATCTTTCTGAGAGTTGTAAGCAGTCTCTAAAACGGGTTTTACAAAGTGCAACAGAATCTCAGTTCAAACTGGTATTTTCTAGACTTGAAAATACTTTACAGAAGTTTATGTCAAAATTAGTAGTAAAGCCTATTTCAGAAGCTCAAAAGTTTACATTTATTAGACTGTATATTAATTACTTAGTTGACCCAATTAGAAAGCTCTCTTGGAAAGCCATTGAGGCCCCTAATAAAGACTCATTACTATTTCTTGAGTCTCTACCAAATGAAATTAAACAAATAGGGCAAGACAATCTTAATAAAGTTGCTATTTTAAAAGTTAATGGAGGCTTAGGTACTTCTATGGGGTGTAACGGCCCTAAGGCCATGATTACTGTTGCTGGTTCAAAAAACTTTCTTGATATAACTTTTTCTCAAATCCAAGCAGTTAACTCTACTTTTAACTGCAAAATCCCTTTGATTTTGATGAATAGTTTTAACACCAGTGGCGAAACCTCAGAGTGGGTAGCTTGTCAAAACTCAACAGATATTTATACCTATGAGCAAGAAGTGTTCCCAAGGATTGATAAAAACTCAGGCCTCCCTTTTGAGACATCAGAAGAAGAATCAGAATGGAATCCCCCTGGGCATGGGAGTGTATACCAGGCACTTTATGACAGTGGCCTTCTAGACAAACTGATAGAAAGTGGAAAAGAAATTATATTTATTTCAAACGTTGATAATTTAGGGGCCGTTGTCGATCGTTCTCTACTTGGCGTAATGATTTCTGACAAAAAAGATTTTTTAATTGAAACAGCACCTAAAACTAAGATGGATGTTAAAGGGGGGACAATCGTAACTAATAATGGAAGACTTACACTTCTAGAACGAGCTCAAGTTCCAGATGCACATATTAATGAATTTGAAGATATTAACAAGTTTACAATATTTAATACCAATTCTTTATGGATAAATTTAAAAGCTTTAAAAAAGAGTCTTGAAAAAAGTCCAATGGAACTGCCATTAATAGTAAACCCTAAAACAGTAGATAATAAGTCTATAATACAATTAGAAACAGCAATGGGAGCTGCCATTGAAAACTTTAAGAATGTTGGCGTGATTGTAGTGGGTAGAGACCGGTTTTTGCCAGTTAAGAAAACTAATGATTTATTATTGTTGCAATCCTCATTGTTCTCTTTAGATAGTTTAAATATACCTAGATTGGATCCGTCAAGAACTGCTGTGCCGATGGTTTCACTAGACGATCACTATAAAACGGTACACGACTTTAACACACGTTTTAAGGCTATTCCTAACATGCTTGATTGTAATTCACTGTCGATAGAGGGTGACGTAAGATTTGAAGAAAATGTGACTTTAGTAGGGGATGTCAAAATTATTAACACCGATTCAAGTCCCTTGATAATCAAGAATGAAACTTTAAAAGGAACGTCTTAATTCATCCTAAGAGCAGGGCGTGAGCCAGTCTGAATACTTTGTATCTTTTCCAGAAACTATTTCAAAAAACTTGTTTTGAATAGTCTCGGTAATAGACCCGCGTTTACCACTACCTATAATACGCCCATCAATTTCTCGAATGGGTGTAACTTCAGCGGCCGTACCTGTAAAGAAAAGTTCATCTGCTAAAAAAAGCTCGTCACGAATCATACTTTTATATTCGAAAGGAATGCCCAGGTCTTTTGCGACCTGAATAATTGATTGAGATGTAATGCCTTGCAATGCACAATCAGCAGCAGAGTTTGTATAAAGACATCCATTTTTTACTAAAAATAAATTTTCTCCAGGACCCTCAGCAATGGTGCCATTAATATTTAACAAGATGGCTTCATCAAAACCACAAGAAACAGCTTCTCTTTTAGCAAGCGCCGAATTTAAATAATTTGCAGTACTCTTTGCTAATGGTGGCATAATGCGACTATCTAGCCTAGCCCAAGAACTTATTTTGCAACGAATTCCATTCTTTAGTCCTTCTTCACCTAGGTAAGTACCCCATTCCCAAGCAGCAATAACAGCGTCTACTGGATTGTTTCCAGGGTTAAGACCCATTTCACCATAACCAAAATATAAAAGTGGACGAATATAACAAGATTTCAATTTATTTTGTACAATTAAATCTTTAGTGGCATCTAATAGTTGCGTTGAGGTGAAAAGTGATTTCATTTCAATGATTTTTGCTGAGTCGATAAGTCTATCAAAGTGTAGTTTGGCACGAAAAATTGAAGGCCCGTTTGCAGTGTCATAAGCTCTGACACCTTCAAATACGCCGGTACCGTAATGTAATGCATGTGACAAAACATGCGTTGTAGCTTCAGCCCATGGAACAAGTTTCCCATTTTTCCAAATAAATTCTGTTGTTTTCAAGTAAGCACCCCTAAATATTATTTTTTCGATTATATACTAGACCAATCTGGTCGTGCAAATTAAAGAATTAACTATAATCTTTTAAAATAATCTAAAACCTTAACTCTTGTAGCTGGAGAAAGTGCAGAAAAATGATTTAACCAATCTGAAATTACATGCTTTTCTAAAGCAGAAGTACTTGAAATTATGTGTAATCTTCTGGCTAGTTCTTGACCATTTTCTGAAGAATAAGTTTGACCTAAAGTCTCTTGAAGTCGCTTAACTGATGCATCTGTAACAATACTGTTAAGCATAGAAAACTCATCACCGTGTCGTTCATCTAAATATTTCTTCATTAATTCCCTGGTTTTAACTACAGAAGACTCCTCAAAATTTAAAACAGTAAGCAGTGGATAAAGTTGTTCCAAGTTTTCTAAGTCAAAAGACATACGGTTTTCAAACAAATAAGTCCGTAGTCTTCCCATTTCTTTAGTTACATGGACCGGTGTAAATGACTCCGAAATTCTTGTAATAATCCGCCATAGTGACTGGTCAGAATACACCTTTGTTTTTAAAAATTCATGTTTTACTTGATGCTCACGGTAGGCAACCGAATTTAGAGTTTCTTGTGTAGCTAGCCCTAGCTTAATCTCATCTAGCTCTTTACACATATTGCCTACTGTAGTAAATGTTTTTCCCCTAAATTCAAAAAAGGACTGTCCATAATTTTTAAAAATATGTGAAGCTAGATTAAGCTGCACATCATTAAAAATCAGCTGAACACTAGAATGTAATTTAGTAATATTTGTGATAGCGGTCAACGCACGTTTGGCATCTTCTTCTGTAAGATTATTCATTAGATTAGAGCCCAATAAATTCAGGAGTAGATTAGCAAATGGAATTACTTGAGAATCATCAGTATAGTATCCATTATTAACTACTGAGAAGGCCTCTAGAACTCCAAGAATATTTTCTAAAGAGGTATCCTCATTGTATGTTTCAATAGCATATTCAAGTTTACTTTTACCAAAAACATATGTCTTGTAAGGGTTTTCTGTTTTGTCTAATTTGACTGGAAGTTTAGTTGAGAGGGGGAAGTTACTCATGTCCGCTGCCGACTGACTAAGAAGTGGCGAATCACGAGTATTATTAATATTTAAAAGCTTACAAAACTTAACAAGCTCCCTTTGTTTTGATGAAACGGCCCTAGTTGCGGAATCGGTTTCAGCACTACCAGAAATATATCTTAATTGCTCGGCGTCAATATCCTGAACTCCATCTGGCGTAATTAAGAAATTTGAAATTAACATTTTTTTCAAAACAGTACTATAGGTATCCGTAGAGGAAAATGCTTCAACTGAAAACGAAGTGTCAAAAATATCGCCAAAAGTAGGTTTAATTAGTTTAAGAAACTGATAATACTGATGAGAAGTTAACTGATTCCGTTTAGCGTGAATGCGTTGCAATAAGCTATTTTTAATACTTGAAGGATTAATTACTTCAGAAAAATTAATCGTATTTACAAGAATATACATAGCTGCTTTTGCCCATTGTGCTAACGCTTGAACTTTATCGCTAGGCGCTGCATCAATATAGTTAGACTCAAGAAGCCCTAGAATATGAGTACTTGTTTGAGCAGTACCATCATGTTGTCTTTGAATATTCCAAATTTCAAAAGTATCGTTATTTTGAATAGCAGCAGTTAGGCTGGCTTTATGATCTATTACCAGCCGTTGCGGCAGTTTAAGTTCAACAGTAAATGTAAAATAATTTAAGCGTTCTTCAATCTCTTTAGTCAACTTTTCTGAAATACTTGGTAATTCTTGTAAACTTTTAAGAAGTCTAATCTGACTAGGTATCGGAAAGTCCACTTCATTAGAACTAAGATGAGTTAGTAACTGATTCGCTAAGCTATTAGTTAATAGTCTTTCAAACAATTGAGGGCTTAACACTTTTAAGCGAGATCCTTGTTCAGAGTCATCAAATTTACTGTAGTAACAGCTGTATTGAAGGTCAGTAAGTATCTCTTTCGTTGAAAATAAGTCTTTAATAGAAACAGTTTCAGAACTAAAATCGGGTAAAAATGTTTTAAGATCGAGTGGGATATTGTCTTTAAAGCCTTGAATAATAGTCTCTGGATCTTTAGCCGTTTCTGTTTTAGAAAGAACCAAAGGCTTTGGTGCATTAAAAATATCATATAGAGACCTTGTCTTTGTTAAGTTTTTATCAAAAACCTTAATGATATTTTTAGGCACCTTTATAAAACGAAGCCAATCTAAAACTACTTTATTTGGAACTGTTCGATGTTGATAATTAAAATTCATTAAAAATAACTCAACAAAATCATCAATTTCCTGAGTTGTCCTTGGTGGATCTAGTTTATAAATAACAGGTAGCATATGAATATTCGAAGACTTTGCATTACTTAACATACTAAACGTAGATTCATACTCTACAGGAAAGACTACTGATTCAACTTCAGATATGAGTTGATATGCATTCTCAGAACGTAGTGAATTTCGAATATGGGCAGCACTTTGGTTATATTCAAGTGACTTCCCTTCTGAAAAATAATGTTGAGATACTTCTTTATAAAGGTCTAAAACAAATGAAAAATCGGGGTCATCAATTGTTCTAAATAAGGGTAATGATCTGGATCTAATATCAGAAAGAGTATCTATTGTTTTTAAGTCTGCTTTAAGACCTTCAAGTCCTCCAGAAAATACGAAAGGAGAGGGGGCAGTATTTAAAATCCCTTTATTTAAGATTGTTTGAAGATATGAAGAGATGTCTGCAAAAAATGAAGAGACTCCAGTATGAAGTTGAATACCTCTCATAGCTGTTATAATTTCTATAGGAGTCATTCTTTTATTTATTCCATTATCAATGGCCTCCTGGATTCGAGAAAGAAGTGATCTGTCATTCACCAATGACGCTATTTTTGATTTAAGTGTTTTTTTGAATATTTCAATATGTGTAGCCTTTTTTAAAGGAAGGCCTACTTTTTCGTACATAAAAGATTGAACGAAGTCATCAAGTTCAGCACGGTTGATACTCGCCTCTGAGGTTCCAAAAGTAACATTTTTTTGGGACAAATATGACGTATTAGTACCTGGCTTTTTATAAATAGAGTCTAGTTTGGCGGTAACTTTATGTGATAATCCCTCTTCTATTTTAGGAATTACCCGCTCTTTTAGAAAATTCAAAAAAGTAGACCGTACTGCTAAAAAGTTCTCAAAATTATGACTAGCTTCTTCAGGGTGATCTCTTAATTCTTGGATGAGGTTTTGAACTACACCATTAAAAGGAATGTCATTATAGGTCGCAACAGGAATACAACCAATAGACTGCATTTCAACTAAAAAAGAACGTATTAACTTTGTATTACTGTGCTCTGTAATGTCTAAAAATGAGTTTAATACATCTCTAAGTGTTCTAGTTGAAGTGGTACTTATTGGGGTATTTAAAGAAAGCAATAATGACTCTGTTTCAGCATTCTCAAGTGTTAATTGACGAGAGCGGTCGATTGCTCTAAGTTGCCCTTTGACACCATTAAAGACTGCTTTTTTCATGGCATCAAAAACATCGAAATTTAAAACGCTAATAATCGGTTCACTTTCAACATCTGAGAGATCATAAAGATACTTTAAAAAATCAAGTTCTGGCTCATCAATAGACAATACATGTCTAAGCGTCGAGCTTTTAAGTATTTGTTTGACGGGCGTAATGCTATGGTGCCCATTAGCAAAAGTGACCGTTGCAGGGTTATGATCATTGTCAGCAATATGCAATAGCATACTTTCTACATGGCTAAAGGCTTTGTTTAATTCATTACTCGGGTCTCTAAATTCAACATTTAATTGTCTTATCTTAGGTTCCAAGTCCTCAAATGCTTCAAAATCTTCTTGTTGGCCTAAAATATTGCTAGAAGCAGAGAGAATTGCAGATGCCAATTGTTTATATAAATCTGAATTTCCTTTAAATGAATGTGAATCAACAACATGCAAAACAGCTGGCATTATTGACGTTAAAAATTGTTTTGGAAAAGAACCAATTGAAATTTCAAGATCAGGAAAATGATCATTATGTGTTAGTAATTCAAAGGCGTCATGTAACTGCTCTTGATTAAACTCTCTAATACCAGAAGCTAATTCAAACAAGAGCTTACGAGTGATAGATTGAAACTTAACTGCCGTTTGGTCATTTGAAAAATCTATTCCAGATTCAATCTTTGTAATTAAAAAATCATCTTCAATCTTTGATATTAGTGAAGCGGAAAATGATTTTGTGAGATCTTCAAATGAAGGAAGAACCTTATCTATATTTAGAATAGTTATATTCCTAGGTAAAACAGGGGCTACTGGTTTAGATCTTGTTGTTGATACGGCCGCTTTAATCACAGAGGCTTTAGCGGCTTCGTTAATAACTGTAGAAATTGCCGTACTCGCATCAACTCGATGTTTAGGATTAGTGATTCGCTGTCGAATAGTAGTTTTTTGTTTGTAAAATGGGCGATTAAGAACAAGTTGCTCACTTTCATGTAAAAATAATTGCATGACAGTTCTCACTTTATGCTCATTAGAAACTTCAGCAGTGGAATCTGAAGGTCCATCATCAATGGCTTTATAAGCAGAATGAGAAATTGTATTTAAAACTTCTCCACAGAAATTTAGAAAGTCATCTGATCTAATAAAGTCTCTAAATGTCTGAACTAGATGTGTTTGAAAATCTCTAGAATTTTGGGTTTTGGATAGCATTTCCGTGATTTTACCAATTACTAAATCTTTAGCATGGGCATAGTCTTTACGTGATGGCGGCGTACTTCTTTCGAAGAGAGCCCCGTAGGCGGCTCTCGTATTTGTTGGTGTAAGTGGCTCGTCGTAATTGATAGGTACTAGAGCGTGAACAACTGGTGCTAGCATAAAATAATAGTCCTTCCTAATTTAAAAGAAATTTTGTCAAAGCAAAAAGTTACATGTTAGTTATCGTAGAAAAAAAATATTTATTACAACGAAATATCTTGGTGAATTTATATAAGAAGCCATTCAAGGCTGGTAGCTGCACCTTCAACAGATTTTGCAAGTAACTTTAAATGGTCAATAATATTTTCGTTAGCTCGAAAATCGCCCATTGCTAGTTTTTTCTTGTTACCATAGAAATATAATTTTTCGGTGCTGAGCGCACAAATATGATCATTACTATGAGAGAGCTCAATGATTTTATATATGATATCAAGAATTTCTCGCTTGTTATTTTGATATTGTGCAAGTGCCTCTTTAAACGAGTGATGTATGATTAAAACATTATCAATAATCTGAACCGCATACTCCTGAAGTTCTGGAGGCATATTTCCACCTATATTATGCAAGATGAGCATTCGCTTAGAGGTTGAAATAATGGTTCCTGAGATATTATCTATGCGTTGGTATAGTCTAAATAAATCATATTGCTTTTGATGATTAAAATCGGCCTGAATTATTTGCTCGGCTACATTTTCAAAAATTCTGTAAGAATCAGAATGAATTTTAAAGATTTTGTCATGAATTTGACTAAGTTCTTCCTGAGAATTTTCAGAATAGACCTGAATCATCCTAACTAGAAGGCCAAGTTCCTCTTCATCTATTCTGGTGTGTTCTAAAAATGAGTCAATTACTGAATACTCATCTTGAACTTTTGTGAAATTAAAATACTTCTCTAACAACTATGCCCTCTATATTCCAAATCTAATTAAACATTATTTATAATACAACAAAAACCTAATAATAACACAAATTATTTAAAGACTAAAATAATAAAAACTCCTTTAAACTAGGAGAAAATCAAGTTTATATCAATACTATTTGAAAGGATAGCTTTCCCAATGATGCAACCACTAATTCCTTTGCTTTCATTTTCTTTTAAAAGAGCAATATCTTCTAAGGTACTAACGCCTCCAGACGCAATAATAGGATGCTTACTCAATGAAGCAAATTGGATTAGGCTCTCTACATTAGGGCCCATCATCATCCCATCTTTTTTAATATCTGTATAAATTACACTTTCCAAGGGTAAGTCATTTAGCTTAGAAAGTAAGGCGTCTTCAGAAATCCCAGAATTTTCAATCCATCCCTCTACAGCAACGTTACCGTCAACTGTATCAATTCCTGCAATTATTTTACCGGGAAAAGTAGTAATTAATTGACTTGCTTTTTCAAAGTCTTTTGTTAGCAAAGATCCTAAAATAATATAATTAATTCCAAGATCCAAAAGTGATTGAACCGATTCTTGGTTTCTTATGCCTCCACCACACTCAATTTCAACAGAGCTTTGATTCCGAATAGACTGAATAACTTTAGCATTTGTAAGTTTACCGTCTTTAGCGCCATTAAGGTCAACCACATGAATTCTTTTTGCACCCGCCGCTTCATATTTCTCAACAAGGGCTTCGGGGCTAATATCATAAGTATCTACTTGGTCGTATTTGCCCTGAGTGAGTCGTACAACTTTTCCATCTAACAAGTCTATCGCTGGAATAATATTAAACATGTGTATCCTTTAATTGAGTTTCTATATCCGATAAGGCAATCGTTTTTTGATCTGAAGTTTTAAGGTTTTTCAAGGTGACAGTTTTATTATTAACTTCCTCTTCCCCAATAATTATAACTGTAGTTGCATTAAGGTTGCTTGCTTTTTTTAGCTGAGACCCAAGACTGGAGGGTGTGTCGTCAAGAAAGCAGTTTATACCCAAAAGGCGGAGTCTTTGACTTAACAATAAGCTATATTCATAAGCAGACTCGTGAATGGGCGCAATAAAAATAGGCTTGAGTTTTGAGAACGAAATAGTTTGACTTTGGAGTAAAAGAATAAGACGTTCCATACCAAATGCAAAACCTATAGCGGGTACTTTTGGACCCCCTAGTTGTTCAATTAGTTCATCGTATCTTCCACCACCACATAATGTATTTTGAGCACCCAGCTCGTCAGAGATTATTTCAAATACAGTATGCGAATAATAATCTAGCCCTCGAACAAGTTTTGAATTAACTTTAAACGGAACCTCAAGAATTTTTAAATAGTGGCATACTTTGTCAAAATAATTTTTTGATTCTTCATTTAACACATCATAAATATCTGGAAAGTCAGAAAAAAGTTCTTGGATTTTCTTAGACTTACTATCAAGAAGCCTTAGCGGGTTTTTATTTAAGGTCTCAAAAAAACGGACCTCAAACTCAGAGGTGTCTTTTTTATTGACATGATCTTTAACCAATTCGCCAATCTTTGAACGTGAAGAAATATCGCCAATAGTATTTAAATTGACTGTTAAATTCTTTAGGCCTAGCGACTTAAAGAGTTGATACCCAATAGAAATAACCTCAGCATCTGCAGATGGGCTTTTAGATCCAATATTTTCAATTCCCATCTGATGAAATTGTCTGTACCGACCAGCTTGAGGGCGTTCATATCTAAACATAGGGCCGGAGTAATATAGTTTTTGCTTAGAGCTGTGACGATGAAAGTTATGATTAATGTAGGCTCTTGCAATGGACGCTGTCCCTTCAGGCCTAAGTGTTAATTCTCTTTCTGAACGATCTGTAAAAGAATACATTTCTTTGGAAACAATATCTGACTCTTCACCAATTCCTCTTAAGAAAAGTTCACTTGATTCAAAAATAGGAGTGCGAATTTCGTTGTAAGAATAAGCGTCAAAAAGTAATTTTGCCTTGCTCTCTACTCTCTGCCAAATTAAGGCTTCATCTGGTAGAATATCTTTAGTTCCACGTGGTACTGAAATAGTCATAGTTCAAAATCATAATCGAATTTGATAAAAAAATAAATGTTAAGAGGGTAAATCAATGCAAAAATTCTCTAAATTATTATGCAATACACTAAAAGAAGTACCCAATGACGCGGTAATTCCTTCTCATCAACTAATGCTAAGATCCGGGCTTGTCCAAAAAAGTGGATCAGGGCTATATAATCTATTGCCACTGGGACTAAGAGTCATTCAAAAAGTAGAAAATATAATAAGAGAAGAGCTTAATAAGGTAGGCTGCCAAGAAATTAATATGTCTGTCGTGACACCCTCCGAATTATGGAAAGAATCATTTAGATGGGACGAGTTAGGTGACTTGATGCTTAAGTTTACTGACCGATCAGGACGAGAATCTTGTGTTAGCCCCACAAACGAAGAGGCGGTTGTTGATCTTTTTAGAAAACAAGTAAATTCTTATAAATCATTACCATTAACCTTATATCAAATAAATACAAAATTTAGGGACGAAATAAGACCTCGATTTGGATTGATGAGGTGTAGAGAATTTGTAATGAAAGACGCGTATAGTTTTCATGAAAATAAACTATGTTTGGACAAAACTTACGATCAAATTCATTCTGCTTACGAGTCCATTTTTAAAAAAATGGGGCTTGATTTTATGGTTGTAGAGGCCGATGCAGGTGCCATGGGTGGTTCGGATTCAAAAACTCATGAGTTTCAAGTTATTGCTAATTCAGGAGAAGACGAGGTTGTAATAAGTAAAGAAGCTAATTACGCAGCAAATATTGAAAAAGCAATGACGCAAAGACAACCGCTGGACTTTGATGAGTCTTTAGATAATTTAACCGAGGTATCAACACCTAATCAAAAAACAATGGAAGAACTGTCTGTGTTTCTAAATAAACCCCTCCATCATTTGTTAAAATCCTTAATATACATAAGTGTAAAGGGCGAAAAAAGAGACCTAGTACAGGTTGTTTTGCTAGGCGATGACAACTTAAACGAAATTAAATTGAAAAATCACCTTAGTGTTGACGAAATTTATCCCGCTACAGACTCTGAACTCGAAAAGTCTGGGCTAGTAAAAGGGTTTATTGGTCCTAAAGGGACTCCTATAAAGTGCTTTGTTGATAAATCTGTTTCGGCTACTTCGGCGTATGTAGTTGGCGCAAACAAGCAAGGCTGTCACTTCTTAAATTTCATACCAGATAGAGACGGGAAAATGTCACCGGTAGACTTACGTCTTGCCAAAGAAGGCGATCTTGTAAATGGGGCAACGGTATCAATAAAACGAGGAATAGAAGTGGGGCACATTTTTCAATTGGGTGATAAATACACTAAATTAATGTCAGCCACAATATTAAACTCGGAAGGAAAAAGCGTAGCTCCTCTTATGGGTTGCTATGGTATTGGTGTGGGTAGGACAGCTGCCGCTGCTATCGAGCAGTCTCATGACGAAAAAGGAATTATATGGCCAAAAGCGATTGCTCCATATCACATCAGCATTATCATTGCTGCTAAAAATAATCCGGAAATTAATCAACTAGCCGAAGATATCGCCACCGAATGTGAAGCGCTTGGCCTTGAGTGTATAATTGATGATAGAGATGTAGGAATTGGATTTAAGTTTAATGACTACGAATTAATTGGGTTTCCTTCCGCTATAGTGTTAGGAAAGAAATGGATTAACGATAAAGAAATTGAGGTAAAGATGAGACGATCGGGCGAAACGCTTACACTTACTAGAGACACTATTTCAGATCGTTTGCTTGAGCTTATAAAATGAGTTTGACGTTAATACCAGCAGTGGCTCTAGTCGTTGTCATGTTATTACCAAACAACAAAGAGCCTCAAAAAGAATATTCAAAAACAGCAATAAGTACGCAGAAAACAAAAAAAACAACAGTTAAAAAGCCGTATTCAAGGCTGAACTCAGTACAAAAGAACGTCAAAGACCCAAACGCTGAGTTTGCAACAATTTACAAATATATACAGTCAAGATATAAAGCAATTAAAAAAGAAGATGCAAAGCAAATTTCTTCTTATTTAGTAGAATATGGTGAAAAACATGACATCGATCCAAAATTTGCAGCTGCAGTAATCGCAAGAGAGTCGTCTTTTAATAAAAAAGCCGTTAGTAAAACAGGGGCAAAGGGCTTGGGGCAAATTAAAGAATTTAATTATAAAAGCCTAGAAATTAATGACCCTTTTAACATCAAAGACAACGTAAAAGGAACCACAAAGTATTTAAAGGAAATGCTGTCAAACTGGGAAAAAAAGAACAAGGTAAAAAAAGATGGTAAAGAAAAGAATATCTCTCAAGATGA
Source organism: Candidatus Marinamargulisbacteria bacterium SCGC AAA071-K20 (assembly GCA_003265975.1). GTDB lineage: Bacteria > Margulisbacteria > Marinamargulisbacteria > AAA071-K20 > AAA071-K20. The sequence goes on along the minus strand of QFBU01000001.1, from coordinate 37,768 downwards.
TAAAGTAAAACTGGCATTAGCGTCGTATTATAAAGGGTTCACGGCTGTTAAGAGAGAAGGTGGTAAACTAGACAAAAAAACTAATGGATATGTAAAAGATATTTTAAAATATTATGACGAATTAGTAACATTAAGAGAAGATCAGAAATCATCGCCAAGAAATCATCAAAAAAATAAGACTTTGGATTGAAATACGTATGTACAATTGACGCTTGATGGTGTAAAATTTTCGAGTATATATTTAAGATTTGACCTTTAAGGGAGGCTTACCATGTCAGAAGGAACTAAAATAGGGGAATTCAAAGAAGATAATGAATTCAATACAGCTGTACGATCTGAAGACGAACCTGAACAAGATTTAACGGCAACGAAGTATGGACAGATGTCTGACTTTGAAAAGACTCTTTACTCTGAAGCTTCAGACGCTTCAAAGAAAGAAACAGAAACCGTTGAAAATACTGAGAATAACGATTTTAGCGACACTGAAGAAGCTAAAACAGAAACTATTCCAATACAAGAAGATGAAGACCAACCTGTTAGTGAAGCACAAGAAACATTGACGTCTTTTGAACAAGAGTTTGAGCGTGAAGTAGAGAGCTCACTCGTTGATATTCAAGAAGGCGATTTGATAAATGGAATAATTAGAACTGTAGAAAAAAGCGGCATTTTAGTTGATATCAGTTATAAGTCTGATGGATACCTTGCTAATTCTGAAGTACAGGATGAAAAAAATAAAGAGTACAAGGCTGGGGATGAAATCCTTGTTTTTCTAGAAAAACTTGAAAGTAAAGAAGGCTATGCCATTCTTTCACGGAAAAAAGCAATAATTGAAGAAGCTTGGAATGAAATTATCAATGCTTCAAAAAATAAAGAAACCGTATCTGTTAAAGTTGACTCAAAAGTACAAGGCGGTTTAGTTGTTTCTTTTAGAGGCATTAGAGGGTTTATACCAGCCTCTCAAGTATTGAAAGACCAACAAGCAGAATTAGATAATTACGTTCATCAAGAGTTAGCTGTAGTTGTGTTACAAGCTGACCGAAAACGTCGGAAAGTAATTTACTCACACAAATTAGCTAGAAATTTAGAGTTAACCGAAGAAACATCTTCTTTGATAGAGAACTTAGATATTGGTGATATTTGTGAAGGAAAAGTAACAAGTGTTAAAGACTTTGGCGTATTTGTAGATATTGGAGGCGTAGAAGGATTGGTTCACATTTCTGAACTATCCTGGTCTAGAGTTAATCACCCTTCAGAGTTTGTAAATATAGGTGATAAAGTTAGAGTATTTGTACTCGGTGTTGATAAGGATCAACGTAAAATTTCTCTTGGTATCAAACAATTGGAGCCAGACCCTTGGGTTGAAATTTCAAAGAAATATTTTGTAGGTCAAATTATTGACGGCGTAATTGCAAGAATTGTTCCTTTTGGTGCATTTATTAATGTTGAAGATAGACTTGAAGGTTTAATTCATATTTCTGAACTATCACAAACCCACATTGAAAAAGTTGAAGATGTTGTTAAAGAAGGCGATAGAGTAAAGGCTAGAATTATTAAACTTATTCCTGAAGAACAAAAAATTGGGTTGAGTTTAAAAGATCTTGATAAAGAAGAGACTCGTCCTACTGAGTCAAATTCAAGTGAATCAGCTGCAGAAGTAGCTGAGGTGAAAGAACTTGAATCCTCGGACATTACAGTTGAAGCTACTAAAAGTGAAGAAATTGTAAACAAATCTACTGAAACTTAGGTATGTCTCGAGACTCTTTCTTTGGTGACTTTGGGGGGCAATATGTCCCCGACACTTTGTTCACAGCTTTAGAAGAATTAGAAAAAGCGTATAAAGCGCTTATCAAAAAAACATCCTTTCAAAAAGAGCTAAACGACTTGCTTTCAAATTATGTTGGCAGGCCCTCACCCTTATATTTAGCAAAAAACTTGTCTAAAGAATGTGGTTTCACTATTTATCTAAAACGTGAAGATTTGAACCATACTGGTGCCCATAAAATTAATAATTGCTTAGGCCAAATTCTCCTAGCAAAACATATGAAAAAGAAGCGAATCATTGCCGAAACTGGTGCTGGACAGCATGGCGTTGCTACTGCGACGGTTTGTGCACTTATGGGCATGGAATGCGTTGTTTACATGGGTGAAGAAGATATGTCCAGACAGGCCTTAAACGTTTACAGAATGCAATTATTAGGTGCAAAAGTTGTAAAGGTTTGTTCTGGATCAAAAACACTTAAAGACGCAACTACAGAAGCTATTAGAGACTGGATGACCACCGTTGAAAATACACACTATATTATTGGGTCTGTTTTAGGCCCACATCCTTACCCCAAAATGGTTTGTGATTTTCAGTCCATAATTGGAAAAGAAGTCAAAAAACAAATTAAAAAAGCAACAGGTAAACTCCCTAATGCTATTATTGCCTGTGTTGGAGGTGGTTCTAACGCAATGGGAATATTTAAATCGTTTATTTCAGACAAAAAAGTACGTTTGATTGTCGTCGAAGCGGCTGGTTTAGGCTTGAATTCAGGTGAACATGCTGCGTCCTTATTAAAGGGGCGTCCAGGTATTTTACACGGCTCCAAAAATTATTTACTCCAAGACAAGAACGGACAAATTACCTTGGCTCATTCTATTTCTGCAGGATTAGACTATCCTGGGGTAAGCCCTGAGCTTAGTTATTTGAAAGACTTGAATCGAATTGAACTTGAGGCCGTCACAGATAGTAAGGCTGTAGCTGCTTGTAAGTGGTTGTCTAGAACTGAGGGGATTATTCCAGCTTTAGAGACCTCCCATGCTATTGCTATTTTGAAAAAGAAATCTCTCTTTAAAAAAGGGGATGTAGTCGTTCTTAATGTTTCAGGACGTGGAGATAAAGACTTACAAACCTTAATGAGTTATACCCATGACTAAGTTAATTGAAGAAGCATTTAAGAAAAAAGCACTCATTGCTTATTTTACTTTCGGTGATCCAAGTATAAGTTTTTCAGAAGAATTGGTACTAAAGGCATTTGAAAACGGTGCCGATATTATTGAATTAGGACTCCCATTTTCTGACCCTATCGCCGATGGTCCTGTGATTCAAGCCTCACACTTTAGAGCATTAAAGAAAAGCGATATTTCAATTTATCATGCCCTTGCCTCTGTTAAAAAAATAAAGAGTAAAGTTGAAAAACCTTTAGTGTTTATGACAGCTGTTAATTTAGTATTTCAGTATGGAATCGAGACCTTCTTTAAGCAGTCTAAGTTACATGGTTTAGACGGTGTAATTATCCCTGATCTTTCCATAGAATCTGCCGCTCCTTATATTAAAGCGGCTAAGCAAAACGATATCGCCCTAATATTTTTAGTATCTCCCTTATGCAATGAAACACGCCTCAAAAAAATTGTTAAACACAGTACCGGGTTTGTTTATTTAATTTCTTCTACGGGGATAACTGGAGAGCGACAGAAATTATCAAAACATCTCGAGTCCTTAACTAAAAAGATTAAAAAAGTTAAAAACATTCCAGTCGCCGTTGGGTTTGGTATTAGTTCTAAAGCTCAAGTTAAAGAAGTACAAAAATTTGCAGATGGCGCAATTATTGGCAGTCATTTTGTAAAATCTATTGATAGTAGAAAACAATCTCTCATCTCTACTGAGATAATAAGTAATTTAAAAAAATTAATTCAATGAGTACAGTTGGACTCATTATTACAGCGGCTGGAAACAGTACTCGTTTCGAGTCTGATAAGAGTAAGCAATTCTACCAAATTGATGGTGAAGTCTTACTCATTAAAACGCTTAAAGCATTTTTTTCTACTCCATATATTTCTGAAGCTATAATCACCATGAAAAAAGATAACATTGAAGAGTTAGAAATCCACTTAAATAGTATGAGTATTCCATTTAAACTAACAGTAATTGAGGGCGGATCTACAAGAAAAGAGTCTGTTGAAATTGCGTTTAATGCACTGTCTAAGTGTAATAGGGTGATGATTCATGACGGTGCAAGGCCCTATGTTTCTGAGGATTTAATCTCAAGGTTACTTGAAAAATCTAAAGACAAAAATGCTGTAATTCCAGGATTAAAAGAAACAGACACTGTTAAAAAAATTGAAAATGGAAAAGTTGTAGAAACACTAGATAGAGATGCTGTTTACAGAATTCAAACACCTCAAGTATTTTCATATAATACGTTAAAAGATGCCTATAACAATCGTTACCAAGAAGAGATAACAGATGAATCGATGTTAATAGAAAAACTTGGAACTGAGGTATACGTTGTAGCTGGCGATATACTAAACAGAAAAATTACGACTCTTAATGATTTGATCTTATCATAAACAAAATCATTTTCTACTAAGGGGTATCCATGAACTACAAAATTTTAGAAGGCCGAAGCCATGAAGGTATTGGTACTGTAAGAGCCTATACGCTACAAGGATTTGGCCCATGTAAGGAAAAAAGGGTTTGAATTTATACCAAAACCACCTCCCGCCTATTACATTAATTTAAAAGATCAAATGCAACTAACAGGTATGAGGTGGATACAGCATTTACTTGCCCATATGCTTTTACGTCGATGACTAATCTACAATTATTGTTAAGCAATTGAGATACTTGAACCTGGTTTGAAATTTCCTTCTAAGCCTGCGAGATGACGATATTTTGTGACGGTTCTCCTGGCAATGGCTATTAAAAAGTCTCGTTTTAAAAGCACACTTATTTTTTGGTCACTCAGGCCAGGGTTTTCTTTTATTACATCAGAAATTAATAATTGCAATCGTTTTGAGGTTCTTCCAAAGTGATTTCTAGGACAAAGTTGTTTGAGAGCAAAGACTCCCCAAGGGGTTCTGATAAACTTAGAGGATAAGATACGTGATACTGTTGAATTTGAAATAGCAATTTTTTCAGCAATACTTTTTTGTAATAAAGGTTCTAAATAAATAGGCCCTTTTTTAACAAATAAATGTTGAACTTCAATAATTAGCGTAACCAGTTTTTCTAAATTTTCTCGTCTGCTTACTATATTAGAAATTAACTCCTGTGCTTTAGACAGTTTTTCTTTTAAAAAGTCTTTGGTTTCAGCATCTGTTTTTGGATCGTCTAATAATTGTAAATATTTTGTTGAAAGAGATATTCGAATGCCTTGTTCATATTCTAAGTTTTTTAATCTCACTTTATTGTTTTCCATATATACGTCAAAAGACGGCGTGATATATTGATGATGGGTATCAGAAGAAAACGGTGCGCCTGGGTTTGGGTTCAGGTTTTCCTTAATATAGTCGCCTAATGCCTCAACTCCCTCAACAGGGATACCAATTGTTTTAGCTATCTTCTCAAAGAGGCCGGCTCCTAAAGCATCTAAATGTTTAGAAATAACTGTTTTAAGTAAGGCCTCTAACTCTTCATTTTCAAGGTCAGTTTGTTCAATTTGAATTAACAAACATTCTTTTAACGTCCGAGCTCCAACTCCCTCAGGTTCAAAGTTTTGAATGACTTTTAGTACATCTCTAACTTTTCGCTCAGCAACAGCTATCTGTTTAGAAATTACAACTTTAACCTTGTCGTAAGTAGGAATAAAACCTCTTGAGTCTATATTCTCTATCAATAAGGTTGCAATCTTTTTTTCTTTTTCGTCTAAGTGCAAAAACTTTAGTTGTTTTAATAAAAATTGATGAATAGACTGGCCTGACTGGTCTATCGCATATTCAGAAATATCTGGAGAAGACTCTGACCCTTGGGATTGAGTTGAATTATATGTTTGTGAAAGAAGTTGGTCGTCCCGTTCGACTTCTAGAAGTACGTTTTCTTTACTTTCATGTTTAATATCTTCAACCAAATCATGATATGACTTATTAAAAATCTTCATCATTTGAATCATTTTTTGACTCAGTACTTGTTTTTGTTTTTGGGCTAATTTTAGAGTGGATCTCTGTTGTAACTTCATACTGCCAAGTTACTCATTGGTTTGATACCTATTAGATCTTCTTTTTTCACTTTATTATTTTTACAATAAAATGCAGCTGATGCAATCATTGCGGCATTGTCGGTACATAAAATTGGAGAAAGAGCATAACAGTCTATTTTTTTCTTTTTTGAGGACTCCTGAAATATATTTACCAGGGTACGGTTTGCCATTACTCCGCCACAAAGTACAAGTCGTTTACAGTTAAGTTCTTTAAGTGCAGATAATGATTTTTCTAATAAAGTTGAAATGACACAGTCTTGAAAACTAGCTGCTACGTCTTCTTTATTAAAAGAAGGATTCTTTTGTATCGTTTGCATTACAGCTGTTTTTAAACCGGAAAAACTAAATTCTAAACTGTTTTTCATAGCTTTTGGAAATTTATAAGCCTCTTTGTTTCCTTGTTTTGCAATTATCTCTATGGCGGGACCTCCTGGATAGCCAAGCCCTAAAAGACGTGCAACTTTGTCAAAAGCTTCTCCACAGGCATCGTCTCTTGTTTCAGAAATTAACTCAAATTGAGAATGGTCTTTGCAATGCACAAGTTGAGTGTGTCCACCGGATGCTAAAAGCGCAAGAAATGGAAATTGGGGAGGCGAATCAGTCAAAAAGTGAGCATAAATATGCCCATGTAAATGGTTTACTGGTATCAAGGGAATGTCTAAAAGATAAGCCAATGTCTTTGCGGTACTAATTCCCACCAAAAGAGCGCCTTCTAAACCAGGGCCTACAGTAACGGCAATTGCGTCAACATCTTGCAGCATCATATTGGCTTCACTGAGAGTTTGGTTAAGTAATGGGTGAATGGACTCAACATGTTGCCGAGAAGCCAGTTCAGGGACCACTCCTCCAAACGATTGATGTAGTTCTGTTTGAGAATTAATTGTATGTGCTAAAATTTCACGGCCATCTTTTACTAAAGCAATGGCTGTTTCGTCACAAGAACTTTCTATTCCTAGTATAATCATTTAAAACTCCATATTGTCTATTAGCCGAACGGTATTAAAGTCTCCAGCAAATAGAATACGATCTTTTGGGCAGACAGTCTCTACTTTCTCAAAGGTGACTGGGTTAACAAAGGCGATATAGGCGACTTTTATAGCGTCTATTTCTTTAACTTTATCTCTAATAAGTGTCTCTAGTGTACTAGCCGTATGTTCGCCATCTTTAAAGCTGTTTACTGCTAAATTTAAAGACTCATAAATAATTGAGGCTTGGCTTTTTTCTAAGTCAGAAAAATAACGATTACGAGAACTCATGGCTAATCCATTTTCTTCTCTTACTATTTGGCATGACATTATTTGGGTTGGAATAAATAAGTCTTTGGTCATTTGTTTTATAATGCGATATTGCTGAAAGTCTTTTTCACCAAAAAAAGCTTGAGTGGCTTGAACAATCGTTAATAATCGACATAACACTGTAGACGCTCCTGTAAAAATAGTTGGCCGAGACTCTGCACAGTATAAATGAGACAGTATAGGAACAATCACCTGAGTAGTTCTGTCCAGTGGAGTAGGGTATATCTCTTTTGAAGAAGGCATAAATAAAATATCTACACCAAGCTTAGATAAATTTTCTGAATCTTCTTTTTGGGGGCGTGGGTAGGCATCGAAGTCTTCGTTGGGTGCAAATTGAGTGGGATTTACAAAGATACTTACTACTGTGATATCGCAGTTAGATAAACTTTGTTTTACAAGCGACAAGTGCCCTTGATGAAGTGCTCCCATCGTAGGAACAAATCCAATCGTTTGATTGGTAGATCGTTTTTCAGAAAGCAGTGCTTGCAGCTGAATAGGAGCGTGTATTGTTTTCATCGTAAAACATTATAACCTAAATAAGAGGATGGAGCAGCATAGCTGAGTGGCTTAATATCGTGTATGTGCGAAATAGACTAGTGCGGAGGTGATGATAAAGGCAATGGCTTTCAACCCCCAATTATGCAAGATTAAGCGCTGAAATGATTGGTTAATCTTTTGACGAGCCTTTTTGAGACGACTCACTTTTTAGCTTTTTTCTTAGGCTTACGCTTAGGCGCTTTTTTAGCTTCTTCATAAAGTGCGATGCAGTCTTCGTAAGTTAAGTCTTTAGGCTCGGTGTCCTTTGGAATCTTAACATTTTTCTTAGCCACTTTAATATAAGGTCCATAAGGTCCATTTTGAATAAGTACAGGTGGGTCTTGGTCCGTAAATTCTTTGATAAACTTATTTTTATCGGCTTCTCTTTTCTCATCAATTAAGACTATGGCCTGTTCAAGGGTTATCTCGTCTACTGAGAGTTCTTTTAAATTAAAATATTTGCTGTCATGTTTAATATAAGGGCCATAGCGACCAATAGCGGCTTCAACTGGATGTCCTTCATATTCACCAATATGTTTGGGGTATTGAAACAACTCAAGTGTTTCTTCTAGAGTAATTGTTTCTAAGTTTTGATTTTTTTGAAGACTCGCAAACTTTTGCTTTTCTTCATCGTCAGACTCACCAATTTGAGCAATAGGCCCATATCTACCAATACGTACAGACACAGGGCGTTTTGTTTCAGGATCTATTCCAAGTTTTCTTTCTCCTGCTTGTCTATCACTTTCTTTAGCGATTTCTATACAAGGTTGAAAGTCAGAGTAAAAGCTAGCCAGCATGTCTTGCCATTTTTTCTTTCCATCAGCAATAACATCAAATTCTTTTTCTATTTTGGCAGTAAAATGATAGTCTAAAATATCTTTAAAGCTAGCGACAAGAAAATCGTTAACAACACTTCCAATATCTGTAGGACAAAGTTTTCCTTTTTCTTTTCCGGTTACTTCTTCTTTTTGATTTTCAGTAATAGTTTTGCTTTCAAGCACAAGTTCTTTGAACTCTCTAACCTTGCCATCTTTTTCACCTTTTTCAACATATTGTCTTTTTTGAATAGTTGAAATAGTAGGGGCATAAGTAGACGGACGTCCAATTCCTAACTCTTCCATTTTCTTAACTAAACTAGCTTCACTGTATCTTGGTAAATGGCGAGTAAATCGCTCGGTAGCTGTAATATTATCATAGTCAAGAACTTCACCTTCAGTCATTTTAGGTAACAATCCTTGATCAGAGTCACTTGGCTCATCATCATCTTCTACAGACTCTCTATACACTTTCAGAAATCCTTCGAAGGTAATGACCTCACCTTTTGCATTAAACGTAATATCATCTGTTTTAGACTTGATAGTAATAACTGTACGATCAAGTCTTGCTTTACTCATTTGACAAGCAATACTTCTTTTACGAATAAGTTCATAAAGTCTTTCTTCGTAGTGATCTTCACCTGTATAAAGCTGAGCTACATTAGTAGGTCTAATGGCTTCGTGAGCTTCTTGAGCCCCTTTAATTTTTGACTCGTAAGTTTTAAGTTCGTGATATTCTTCACCATATTCTTTTTTGATATAAGACCCAATAGTACTTAGGGCTTCTTTAGACAAACTAATGCTGTCAGTTCTCATATATGTAATAAGACCCGCTTCATATAATTTTTGGGCAACTGACATTGTCTGAGATACAGAAAACCCACATTTTCGTGAAGCTTCTTGTTGTAATGACGATGTTGTAAATGGTGTGGATGGTGATTTAGATGTTGGTTTTTTCTCAATCGACTTAACTGAGAATTCATTATCAATACATTTCTCGAGTAATGCTTTTGCGTCTTCATAGGAGTCTAATCGACTACTAAGGTCTGCAGAAAAAGTGCTTCCATCACTACTATTAAATTCAGCTACAACTTTAAAAAAGTTATTAGGTTTAAACTTGATGATTTCTCGTTCGCGTTCAACAATTAGCCGTACAGAAACTGACTGAACTCGACCTGCAGAAAGGCCAGTTTTAACTTTTCGCCATAAAATTGGAGAGATCTCAAATCCTACAATTCTGTCTAGCAGTCGTCTGGCTTGTTGAGCGTCAACCAAGTCAATATTAATTTCTCTAGGTTGTTGTATTGCTTCTTGAATAGCCGTTTTGGTAATTTCATTAAATACAATACGTTTAGTTTGTTTTTCAGGTAATTTAAGTGCTTGAACCAAATGCCAAGCAATCGCTTCTCCCTCTCTGTCAGGGTCAGTCGCTAGATATACTTCGTCGATATCCTTTAGTTTTGATTTAAGTTCCTTAATAACTTTTGTTTTATCATCCATTATTGTGTATTCAGGTTCAAAGTTATTTTCTACGTCTATTCCTAATTTTTTCCCAGGGAGGTCTCTGATGTGACCAAAGGATGCAGCTAGTACATAGTCACTTCCTAAGAATTTAGAAATGGTTTTAATTTTAGCAGGAGACTCAACAATTACTAATTTTTTGCTCATGGTCGGTCATTATTGGGTCTAATTGTTAAAGTGTCAAGCAATAATGATAAGACCTTCAGAAGTGATATACTAAATAAATCATGACCATTTATTATAGAGAATTAAAAGGATATAAGTATCAACTTTTAGAAGACTTTCAAAGAGACATTCCAATTCAGCCCAACGAGGATATTAACACTCACTTTATTAAGCTTACAAAATTGGGACAACTTACAATTATTAAAGGCTACGCTTGGGACGGACCTAGTGGCCCAACCATTGATACTAAAAACTTTATGACGGCAGCTCTTGTTCATGACTCCCTGTATCAATTAATGAGGCAGTCTCAATTAGACTATATTATTCAACGACCTCTAGCCGATCAATTATTAAAAGACATGTGTAAAGAGAGCGGAATGTCTGGCTTTAGAGCTTGGTATGTACATAAGGCTTTGAACTACTTTGGGGAGAAAAATGCAAAACCTCTATCTGAAGGCGCGAATAAACGGTTATCAGCTCCTTAGATAGATCTTAGGTTCTCAAGAATAACTTTTCTAGTTTATTTTTATCGATAGAAATATATAAGGGGCGTCCATGAGGGCACGTGAAGTTAGATGGCGATTGTAAGAAGTCTGTTACTAAAGACTTAACTTCCTGTGGATGTAACTTTTTTCCAGCCTTTATGGCTGCTTTGCATGCCTTCATTTGAAGCTTGTCTTTTTTCTCAAACGAAACGTCTTGCCTAGAGCCTGGCTCTGACTTTAATTGCTCTAAAATATCTGGAACAAGATTTTGAAGATTAACTTGCGTAAACGAATTTGGAATTTCTCGTACAGTTATTTGATTGTCTCCAAATATTTCAATCACAAAGTTTAAGTCTTTAAAAACAGACTCATGTTCTTCGTATATCTGAAACAGCTCTGGACTCAATTCAATAACTTCTGAAAGTAATAATGCTTGTCTAGAGCGGTCCCTAGCGTTTTCTTCTTTAAACTTTTCATACAAGATACGTTCATGAACAGCGTGTTGGTCCATAAGCCATAATCCGTCTACACCTTTAATAACAATGTAGGTATCACAAACTTGAAAGTAAGTACCCTCTACTAAATTTTCATTAAGTTGGGGCGTTAAAAGCGTATTCATTGCAGTCTGTGTTTCGGCTTGAGTCGGTGCATTAACTGGATATTCCCATTTCGGACTTTCTTTTACTTGAAACAAATCGTCACTTGCCACCACTGTTTTTTCTACACTACTTGGAGGTGTATTAAGTGCTTGAGAGGGTGAATATTGATATGGCGCATCACTAGCAGTATCTGAAAGTTGATGTTTTTGTAAGGCTAGACGGATCCCTTTTTTAAGTGCGTCAAACACAAAACCTGGATTCAAGAATTTAACATCCGTTTTTTGTGGATGTATATTAACGTCAATACTGTCAGAGTCTAGTTGGATTGAAAGTGCTAATAGTGGAAATCGTTTTGGAACAATCATGTCTCTATAACTTTGCTCAACAGCTTTTTTTAATGTGGGATTACTCACCAGACGATTATTAACTGAGAAATATTGTTTTTGACGATTCCCAAAAGTTAAATTGGGGTCGGTAACATATCCAGATACTTTAAGGGGGCCCACTTGTTCATCTACTTTTATAAGATGATTTTTTAAGTCTTTGGTGAAATGTTTAAGTAATAGAGTTTCTTGATCAGAAATTCCCATTGAATTTAATATTTCTTTGTCGTGATGGGTAAGTAGAAAGTCGATGTCGGGACGCAACAAGACAAATTGTAGTACGTAGTCAGTAATATAGGACAATTCTGTAGAGTTCGTTTTTAAAAATTTTCGTCTGACTGGAATATCTTCAAACAAATCGGACACTCTTATGGTTGTTCCTTTTGTTGCGTGGGTTTCTTCGGGTGTAGAAATATAGTCTTCTTTTGCTGTGATTTGATAGGCTGGAGCCAGTTGGGTTTTAGATGTTATTTTAACCGAGGCGGCATGCGAGATACTGGCGAGTGCCTCTCCACGGAATCCAAAACTGGTGGCGCTGTATAAGTCTTCAAGGCTAGAAATTTTAGATGTTGTATGACGAAGAGGGGCTAATGGAAGGTCATCTTTGTCTATTCCATTTCCGTTATCAGAAATCTGAATAAGTTTTTTTCCGCCTTCTTCAATGTGAACTTTGATGATAGTAGCACCGGCGTCGATGCTATTTTCTATGAGTTCTTTAACAATAGACGCGGGTCGATCGATGACTTCACCGGCGGCAATTTTATTTATAGTAACAGTATCGAGCGCTTTTATCTTAGCCATAGTTTAACCAAAATGATACCATAAAAGTGATGAAAAAAATTATAATTAGTACCGGTGAAGTTTCTGGGGATTTACACGGAGCACAGTTAGCCAAAGCCCTTAAAGCTATAAACCCAGACGTTAAAATTATAGGTATTGGAAGTACTCAAATGAAAGAGGCTGGGGTAGACGTCCGTTTAGATCTGTCTCATGCGAGTACTATAGGTATTTTTGAGCCCCTCAAGTTTTTAAAAACACTTTGGAGTGGGCTAGACCAAATAGTGAAATTAATTACTGATGAAAGACCTGACGCTTTTATTCCCATAGACAATCAAGGTTTTCATATGATGATTCTTAAACGTATCAAACATTTAGGTGTTCCTTCTTTTTATTTTATTTCTCCACAAGAATGGCAGTGGGGTACCGAAAAAGCGGGTCGAGAGGTTTTAAAGGTTGTCACCAAAATTTTAGCAATATTTCCACAAGAAGAAGCTTTCTATAAAAAACTAGGTGGAGATGTGACCTATGTGGGACATCCTATAATAGATGTGGCGAAATCAGATATGCCACGGGAGACGTTTTTAAAGTCTCTAGGTGTGGTCTCCACTCAGAAAATCCTCGGAATATTTCCAGGATCTAGACATCAAGAAATTAAAAGAGTTGCTCCAATATTAATTGAAGCTGCAAAAAAAATTATAGATAAGCATCCCGATATTACCCCCGTTCTTTCCATTGTAGACAAAAAATATGAGGCTGATCTCAAAAAAGCGGTAAATAAGGCCGGGTTAGACAGCGTTAAATACATGTACAAAAACGGTTACGATTTAATTGAACATAGTACGCTTTCTCTTATTACTTCAGGAACAATCGCATTAGAACACGCCGTAATGGGTACTCCTTGTATTGCGGCGTATAAGTTTTCTTGGCCCACCTATATTGTAGCCAGAACCGTATTTAGAGAGCGACTAAAACGTCTACCGTTCATGACCTTGCCCAATCTAATTATGGGCGAAGAAATTATTCCGGAGTTTTTACAAACCAAAGCAACATCTACAGCAATATCTAACAAAGCAGAGACCTTATTAAGTGAGACCTTTCAAAAGGACATGAAAGTAAGATTTGCAAAAGTTGTTGAAAAGTTAGGAAGCCCTGGAGTGTATAGCAGAGCTGCCAGTGAAATATTCTGCAAAATTTTTCGATAAGTTAATTAAATCTATCAATTAGTTAAAATATCGGAGGAAATTAGTATGAAAACACCAGGAATGGCCTTTACGCCAGCAGTTAGACCAACATCAAGAAGTGATAGAAGAGGGCGTTTTACTGTAGCAAGAGCAAACACACTTGCAAGATTAGCTGAAAGTCCTGGTTCACCTATACCCCAAGACGACTTAGACAGTATTACCAAATATGGATATAGAGATGCTATAAAAGCAGCAAAAGACTTAAAAGGTAAAAACCCAAACAACGCACACAGTAGATTAGTTATAACTAAATTTCTTTTTAATGATGATAATAGGAATGGGGACGGTGAGTTAGGAGAAACTCTAGAAAAAGCGTATTACTATGCAGGGGTATTTGTCGATAATTGCCTTGATCGCCGTTATATATTTGGGACACATATTACTCAAGCTGCCGCTGATATCAATATTTCATCTCATGGATATGACACTGACGATGACTGTGATTATGATCGAAGAGATCTCCCAAGTTGTAAACTCAATTTTGGATCCGACAGCGACGAGGATGCTGTCGATGCCTCTGGTAACGAAGCTGGAGATAATCCACAGAGAGTACACGAGCAACAACAAAGAGATGGATTAAATATACAATCAGTAAATACCTCTAGCTCAAAAAAAGGAAAATTAGCTACCTTATTAAACATAGGCTTTGCAAGCTTGGGATTTTTAGTTGAAAGTGCCCCTTTAAAATTACTTTACTTTGGAACAGGCTTTGTCACAGGTGCGAATGTCATTACCGCCGCCGCTAATAAGAGGCCTATACAAAATCCAGTATCAACATTAGTTCATACATTAGTTGGTCTAACCGTAACTAGAGCTGCTGAGTTTTTTTGTGATTCATTGCTAGAGCAGGGTTCTGAGGATAGTAGTCAAGAGGGGCTAATGAAAAGCTGTAATTACCAACTATTAGCCCTTGGTATTGCTACTTTGAGTGTTGGTTACTCAGTCTATAAAAATTTCATTGAACCTACACAACAAGAAACTACAGCCTTGAGACATTTCGCTAAGAATAAGTAGAGCTGGGCTGTAAAGTAATTGCAATAAAGCGAATTGTTGAAATTTTTACAGAAAATTACCGATAATTTAATAGAAATATAAAATTAAACTCATTAGGGAGGATTATTATGGAAGTACTAGGTGCAGTAAATTTAGGTTCAGTATATAAACAAGACGGTGGACTTACACAAAGATGTTCAGCAAGACAAATGGATGAAGGATATCACAGACTTGATACAGCAGAAGAGCAAATTAGTGGTGCAGACGGTATTACTTATCAAGAGGCTAGAGGTCTTAAAAGTTCTACAACTGAGGAGACCTTAATAGATAATTCTTTAAAATTAGCAAAGGTTTTAACGGAATGTAGAAGAACTGCAAATTTTGTTGAAGGTACAGCCGTATCTGCAACTGACAAACTTGGAGATCACGCTGAATATGCTATTAAATATGCAAAAGCTTTTTTAGAGGGACATATTAAAACTTCAACTTTGTTTGGTATAAACACAACTAAGGGTGATGTAGACGCTCAATTGGCAGAATGCAGAGCCTATCAAGACCTTGATGCAGACGATTCTAGTGATGAGGACTATGACGTTCAGAACGATAAATCTGATGATGAATATGATGATGATGTATATAATAATTCCATAAGAGATAGTCTATCAATTAAAAATCTTGCATTAGGCACAATTAGCGCAGCTTTTTCTGGAGCAATATACCTTGCTAGTAGCAAAGCAACTACAGTGTATTCTGTAGCTAGTTTAGGTGTTTTAGCAATTAATGCAGGTACCAGTATAGTTACCGAAAGGCCAATGACTAGACCAGCGGGGATCTTAGCTCATAACATTGTTGGGTTTGCAGCAACGAGACTTGCTATGATTTTTTGCCCAGCACCTGTTGCTGTGGGTGTATCTGTTATTACATCAGCATATAGCTTTTATAAAAATGTCGCTGAGCCTGTGATTGCAGATCATCGTGAAGAAAAAGATGAATTATCTGACACAATTCAAGAAGCAGGCGAACCATTAAGTCCTAGATTTGAGGCTCGTAGAGCTGAGATTCAAGAAGGAATAATTCAAATATCGATTAAGAATTAGTTCTTATTGAAGAATTAATACAATAAAAATATTCGGATCTAATTGGTCAATTTGGCCATCGTTTTTAATGGCTACTTGTCGAAATAGATGTCGTAGAGGAACTACTAATACTAGTTCTTCTACAACCACAACTGACGGGATTAGCCCTGGTAGACGCCTAGTAGATGATCATCCTCAATACAGAACCCCACTTTCAGGCACTTCGGACGTATATAGTATTGAAATTGGGACTGATTCTGACTCAGGTCATTCTTCTGTAGGTCGACATGAAATGTCTTCACCGGTTTCAACAAGAAGGAGTGTGTCTCCTCAGCCTAGAGCACAGCAGACTAGCCCAACACCGACAATTACCTGGGAATACAACCCAGGCTCTGAAGCGCAAAGGGTTTTTGATAGGCCAGCTCCAGTTGAAGTAAGGTATGTACCACGAAGATATCGAGAACCATTTTCTCACACAAGTGCGGGTTCAAGCAGAAGTCTATTTTCAGAAATAGGCTCTACTAGTATTGCGCGCGCCCCTGCTAGTGATGCTTCCAGAGCCGCAGTTATGCCTGCAGAGGAAGATGGTCAAATATCCCCTTCTGATCTAGCAAGGCCTGCTCACGTTAGTACTCATACTGAGTTAAACAGATCTCCAATCACAATGGCAAGACAAGTCTCAATGCTAGAACCAGAAGCAGCCCCAGTAGCAGAAGTACTAGAGTTAGCTCCCCTGCCAGCACCGAGACTAGAGGTAGCTCCTGCTAGAGTCCCAGAACTAGTTTCAGCTGATCATTTAGTCTCAGAAGCAGAACGAGGAGCAGCACCATTGAGACCACCAGAACAAATGGATGATCGAAGCGGGCAGGTATCAATTACAATTCATCCTCCATTACTTGAACCACCAAGTGGTTTAAGGCTAAGGCCTCCAGCTCAGCATGCTCAGGAATTTTCTTATTTCTCAGGTCATAGCGCACCCGACTCGAACATTGATCCCTCTCCCATCAGTTCTGTACTTAAAGAGTTGGCTTATACTTCTCTAAATGTAGGATTAAACAGTTTTTTATTTCTAGCAAGTGCTGGAGCAACATCTATATGTACTCTAGGTAATTTATCCATAACAAGTTACTCAGCTTTTTCAAAAATTTCAGAAGGAAAAAATATTAAACAAAGCGAGAGCTCTTTACATTTTAATCTTCTCACTTTTTCAGCAGTAAGACTCAGTATGATTTTTTGTCCAGAACCTGTTAGTTATGGCATTGCCTCTCTTTTCGTTGTATTCAATACTTACACTGCACTTCATCGTCCACCCCAAGTTATTTTAGGTCAACTAAATTAATACAGAAAAAAGAAACCTAGACTCTTCCATTTTTTATGATAGTATAAACACTTCTCAAAAAGGGGATAGATTTAAGGGGTAAATTTATCATTTGGGAGGATAGTTATGACAATTACTGCTCGCGACGTCAACGAAACAATGGCTCATCAAAAATTTACTAGCCCTGTAAGGGCAGAACAAAACCAAGCTAGAGCTACAAGAGCTAGGTATACCTTAGCAGCAGATAGAAGAATTCATCGATACGAAGTTAGAGCAGAAAGAGCCCGTAGCAGTGCAGGTAGCCCTGTACAAACAGGTCACTTTTTTGATTTAATTAGTAACGGTCCCCCTATAGGTCCCTATAATAATGATGCGGGTGAAGATTTTAATTACGGTGGTTATGCTGATCAAGACCATTTTGTACCAAACCAACGCGAAGAAAATTGTTTAAGAGCAAGCTGTAATTTTTTCACTCAAGCTGGATATTCGATAGTTAATTCACTAGGCCTAGTCGGTGATAAAGAAGACATCAAACAAAGCGTTACAAAGTTGGCCATTAACTCTTTACATTTAGGGATGTCCTTACTCACTCTATACTATGGGTCTTGGCAGTCTCGATCGCTTGCAACAATAGGCATTGGCGTTGAATTAACACATGCCTTTTTTTCTTTTAAATCCGAAGAGCTAATCCCTCAAAGCCCAGGGTTTTCTTTAACAAGCGGTTTGATTTTAGTGGGTGCTTCATTAGCGAACAGAGCGCTGCCCACTCCATTCTCTACATTGTCTACTATTGGGGCCATTGGGCTTCAAGTGAACAATGCTTATAAAAATAGTTGATATTTTTTATAGTGAAAAACCTATTTTTAACACTCAAAAAGTTATCGGTTTAATTCATAAGTAATCTTATGTTATACTACCGCTTTCACGCATAAACAGGGGCAATATTTTTTTAGGAGAAACTAACTATGTTAACCCCAAACGTAGGGCATCCTGCAGCCCCTCCACCTGCGGGCGAAAATCCAGGACAAAGAGCGGCAAGTCCAGTCCCAGAAGATGGAGATTATGTTGCTAAAGTCGTTCCATCAAGTTTTAAAGTCGCTCGACAGGCTTTGAGCGGATATGTCTGGAATGAAGAAACCCCTGCTAAAAATAGATCAACTATAGATAAAGTATTTTCATTTCTTAAAACTAAAAGACAGGCTCTTTTTGCAGGTATACCCCCCGCCACTATAGACAGATTCGCCTCTTTTGTTGCCATGAAAATTGTAAAGGGAGATCTCAATCATAACTTAGTTCATCATGTAAATGTTGACCTTGCTGACTTTAATCAGGACGATTTAATCCAAGAAATGAAACAAAACGCCCCTCCAGTTCATAATCCTCCACTTGCTCCAGCAGAAATACAAGGTCCCGGTGGCGCAGCTGCTGAACCGTCAACTTTTCAAAAAATAGCTCATTCAATGCAGTATTATCTTGGATTAGAGGGCGCCCAAGAAGAAATTACAGAAAGTGTAAAAACTACAGCATGGACATTAATTAATGGAGGGCTTTCTACTTTATTCGCTATTAATAATACTCAAACAGCTCCACTTGCCGCTTATTTTTCAATAGCAGCAGTAGGTGAGGGTATTCGAGTAGGGATATCTCTTACTCAACCTGAAAGAGTACCTTACAATACCGACTATTTTAGAAATAATATGACTGGGGCACTTGGTTTATTAGCTGTGAATACAGTTGCAAGTTCACTTCTACCGTTAGCGTTTACAGTAGCAATAGGTTATCAACTATTAAATGTGATAAAAAATGTACCATTAGATAGAGGCATGGTTGGTCGCGCTTTAGGTGTAGGCGACTACCCTAATTATGCAGCAAACGGCCGTAATTAAATTCATTCAGTATTGGAGACATAATGATTAAAAAGATAATTGCTGCAACAGGCGGCAAAGTTATAAACAGTTTTTCAAGAACTATACAAAGAGAAGAAACAACTTTAGAGCTACTTAAAAGACATCCAGATCACACTATTATTGGTGGTGGTTTATTATTCACAGGAGCAATGTTATTGATTCCTGGAATAAGAGACGTGACCTTAGCAAGAATGGCTATAAGCACGGGCTTAGGCTGGGTGACTGGGGCCTATTTAAATGAGACTGAAAAATTAGAATCGTTTAAACCAAAAATAATTAAAGCCTATCCCTTTATAGATCGTTTATTAGCTCCCGTAGTTTGTGCCGCAATCGGGTTCGGAATTGGAGAGTATTTGGCTAGTTTAATCTCTGATGGTGCTAGTTCTTCTGGGAATTTAGGGTCAGATAGTTCTAGTACAGGTGGGGCAGATACAAGCGGAGCAACAGTAAACACAGAAGCAGGAATTGATGGGGACTCATTGTCTGGATCAGCTGGAGACCTATCGACTGACGCAAGTACAACAACCGGATTAGGTGGATCAATCTTAGATACAATCGGAGCAGCTGCAGCTGCCGGCACCGCCGCCGGAGCAACAGCTTCTCCAAACCTTCCAATGTTTAATGGGTCAAATGACCTTATACCATTTCGCCCAGGTGCTTCATCTGGAACTGGAGAAGGAACAAGAGCAGGCGATAGCTCAACTTTTGCTGCAGAAGCAAATATAATAGTAGATAACCGAAGCTTAGCGTCTACCCAAATAGTTGGTCTAGGCGCATTAGCTACAAAAGATGATATTACACCACTTGCAAAGGTAACAGACCCTGGCACTTTAGCTGGTCTAAATGTGGTAGATGCTGGAAGCGTAACAGGTCTAGGTGAATTAGCTACAAAAGATGTGGTAGATGTTGGAAGCGTAACAGGTCTAGGTGAATTAGCTACAAAAGATGTGGTAGATGCTGGAAGCGTAACAGGTCTAGGCCCTTTAGCTGGAAAAGACAAAGTAGACGTAACAACAGATGTTAAGTCTGAACAGCATGTAACGTTCGTAAATGTTCATGATTCATCCGCAAGCGCAGCCACTAGCCTAGCCCAAATAAATAGCTGTTATGCAGCTCATACCGTAGGCACGCCTCAAGCAGAGACCTGTATACTTGACGCCACAACAAAAGATGTGGTAGATGCTAGAAACGTAACAGGTCTAGGCACTTTAGCTCGTCGCAATGTGGTAGCTGCTGGAAGCGTAACAGGAAAAGATTATATCGATAGCGAATGCTTAGGAAAAATGGCCTGGTTTAAGTTTCACTGTTTTGGGAAAGACCTTTCTATGAAGCAAGTCCTTGATGCAACCAGTGAAGCCTTTCTAAATGTTGTAGATTTTAATAGACACTGAAAAGTAAACTGAGTTTTTAATAAGTCTTATAAATTCAAATTTAAACCAAAAAAAAACAGACCCGAGAGTCTGCTTTTTTTGTATAATAAACTTTTAAATTAAAATTTAGAAAGTAGCGACTTGATTGTAAACTTTATGATCCAACTCTTTTTCACTCTGAGCCACTAAAACAGTTACCATACAATCTCCAGTTACGTTAACTGTGGTTCGTGCCATATCTAATACTCTATCTATTCCTGCAATTAATGCAATTCCTTCAACAGGTAAACCAACAGAGTTAAGTACTAATGTAAGCATAATTAATCCCGCACCCGGAACTCCAGCAGATCCAATAGACGCCAATGTAGACGTTAAAATAATAGTTATATAATGACCAAAGTTTAAGTCAATCCCATAAGCCTGAGCAACAAATAATGCGGCTACTCCTTGATACATCGCCGTACCGTCCATATTAATGGTAGCGCCTAAAGGAAGTACAAAACTAGCCATCCCATCTGAAACACCAAGGTTTTTACGGGCACATCTCATAGTTATCGGTAATGTTCCAGAACTACTTGCGGTAGAGTAAGCAACTGCAAGTGCGTCGATAATTCCCTTGAAAAACCGAACTGGGTTAAGTCTAGCTATAAATGTAATAGCCCCACCAATAGTAATAAGGGCGTGAATTATACATCCTAGATAAACACCAATTAATACTTTTAAAAGTGGAAGCAAAACGGCTAGTCCGTATATCGAAGAAATATAAGCCATTAACGCAAACACACCATAAGGTGCTAACTCCATCACCATATTTGTAAGCTTATACATTCCTTCAGCTACACCATCAAAAAATTCGATTACTATCTTTCCTTTTTTACCAGCTAAGTTTAGTGAAATTCCAAACAATAACGCAAACACGATAATTTGAAGAACCTTACCTTCAGCTGCTGATTTAATAGGGTTAGTAGGAATAATATCCACAATTGTTTTTGAAAATGGCTGAGCCGCTTTGGCTACAATATTAGTAGTAGTACCTAAATTTACTCCCGCACCCGGTTTCATAATAGTTCCAATAGTAAGTCCAATTGTAATTGCAAGAGCTGTAGTTAATAAGTATAATCCAAATGTCTTTGCGCCAACTCGACCCATCTTAGTGGTATCTTCCATACTAGCAATTCCAACAAGTAGCGATGAGAAAATTAATGGAACAATTAACATTTTAATGGAGTTAATAAACATATCTCCAACTGGTTTAATCGAAACCGAAAATTCAGGCAATAACTGACCAACAATTACACCTAAAAATAATCCTAACAGTATTTTCATCCAGAGCTTCATGACATTATTCCTCCTACGTATTTATATATTATAAAAATTTTGAAATTTATACATTTAAGACTACCACACAGTTTTTTAAGAAGATAGTAAAATATTAGCACTGTTTCGTCTTGAAATTTTATGATATTTATTCAAAAATAACGCTAATTATGATATGTTTAAAAGAATAGTTGTGGTGCTAATCGGTAATAAACCTTCTTTAACTCACAACAAATACTAGAGGTGTATAAATTATGAACCTGTCGCCATTTATCAGAGAAACTGCAAAATCAGAAACATTACTTATCAATGAACTTTCTTTAAAAAAAGTATCGGAAGGTGAAACCCTTTACAGATTTGGGTTTGGACAATCACCTTTTTTACCCCCTTTACATGTTATTGATGGCGTTAAATTGAGAGCTCATCATAAAGAGTATCAAAGCGTTCAAGGGCTTACAGAGTTAAGAGAAGCTGTCGCGACATTTCATACTGAAGTAGACGAGCTTGACTATTCTGCGGACCAAGTAGTCATTGGCCCCGGATCAAAAATGCTTATTTATGCAGTTATGGCTAGTTTTAAAAAAGCCAATGTATTTCTTGTTACACCTTCTTGGGTGTCTTACGAACCTCAAGCTATTTTAGCTGGGCATCCAATCTATAGAATTAACACTTCATTTGAAAACAAATGGCGACTATTACCAGCTGACTTAGAAAAAGCTCTATCAGAAAGAGAAAATAAGGAGCATCCTTCACTTATGATCTTGAACTATCCAGGAAATCCAGACGGGCTTACTTATTCACCTGAAGAGTTAAAAGCTATCGCTGATGTTGCAAGAAAACATAACTTATTAATTATTTCAGACGAAATTTACGGATTGCTAAACCACAAATGCGAGCATCATTCTATTGCAAAATTTTATCCTGAAGCCACTATAGTAACGGCTGGACTTTCTAAATGGTGTGGAGCTGGAGGTTGGCGACTTGGAGTGGCCCTTTTTCCAAAAAAATCACTCATTCAAAATGCTGTTATAGGTGTTGCCTCTGAAACATATTCTTGTGTATCAGCACCAATAGCATACGCCGCTATCGAGGCCTACAACTACGACGATAGAATTAAAAAATATCTTACAGTTCAGAGACAAATTTTAAGTCATCTTGGAAACTGGATTGCTGATGAACTAAGTACGGCTGGCGTGTCAGTATGTAAACCAGAAGGTGGGTTTTACGTGAATCCGGACTTTACTCCGCTAAAAGAAAAATTATCAAGCAGAGGTATTACAAATAGCCAGAATCTTTGTGCCGCTCTCTTAGACGATATAAACGTAGTGCTGCTTCCAGGGCTTGCATTTGGGTATGCTGATGACAACTTAGTAACTAGACTCGCCTACGTTGACTTTGACGGAGCTACTATATTGGACGGTATGCTTAACGGTAGCATTATTGTTAATGAGTCCTTCATTAAAGAACATACCCCTAAGGTACACCAAGGCATTACAGCTTTAGCTAACTGGGTAAGGTCTTTATAATGATTGAATCTACACTTTTTAAAGGGATTAGTTTCCTAAGTTCACAAGGCCAAGTCCAACAAGATGTTTTAGTAAAAGATGGAAAAATCGTATTAATTGAGCCCTCAATAAAAGAGCATGCTGAGCAAATTATTAATGAACCTGGATTACTCTTAATGCCAGGCGTAATTGATCCACATGTCCATTTTAGAGATCCTGGAGCCACTCACAAAGAAGACCTTTATTCAGGGCCTAAGGCAGCCGCCGCAGGTGGAGTTACCTCTTTTTTTGAAATGCCAAATACCAAACCATCAACAACAACTGCAGCCTTAATGGATGACAAGAAAAAACTTGCTTCGCAAAAATCACTCATTAACTATAATTTTTTTATTGGGGCTACAGAAGACAATATAGACGAGTTGCTGAACGTAGAAAATGTAGCTGGAATTAAAATTTATGTAGGCTCTTCAACTGGCTCTTTATTAGTTGATGATAGTGAGTCACTTCAAAGAATATTTGAAAAAGCAAACAAACTTATTGCTGTACATTCCGAAGACGAAGCTACGATTAAACGTAACCTAGAAACCTATAGAGGTAGTAGTGACGTTCATGATCATCTTAATATTAGGTCAACTGAAGCGGCTTTAATTTGCACAAAAAGACTTTTGGAATTAGCTAAAAGAACACAATCCAGGCTGCATATTTGTCATTTAACAAGCAAAGACGAATTAGACCTTATAAATGACTATGCATTAAAAAATGTAACCACTGAAGTAAGTCCTCAACATTTACTATTAAATGCTCCTGACTGTTATGAGAGTTTAGGTACTTTGTCACAAATTAATCCTCCTATCAGAGAAAGATATCATACCGATGCCTTAATTAATGGACTAAAAAATGAACAAATTTCTTTAATTGCCACAGACCATGCACCACATACCTTAGACGAAAAGCTAAAACAATTTCCAAATGCACCCTCCGGAATGCCAGGAATAGAAACATCATTACCTTTACTATTAACGCTTGTTAATAAAGGGAGGTTTAGCTTAGAACAAGTTATTAAATGGATGTGCGAAGGACCCGTTGCCTGCTTTAATATACAAAACAAAGGGTATATAAAAGTAGGCTATGATGCCGATCTAGTATTGATTGATTTAAAGAAAAAGCATCAGCTAAGTAATAAAAAAACACTCTCAAAAGCAGGCTGGACGGCCTTTGATGGATGGAATTGTGAAGGTTCTTCTGTAGCTAC
Source organism: Candidatus Marinamargulisbacteria bacterium SCGC AAA071-K20 (assembly GCA_003265975.1). GTDB lineage: Bacteria > Margulisbacteria > Marinamargulisbacteria > AAA071-K20 > AAA071-K20. The sequence continues at coordinate 13,252 of QFBU01000001.1, read as the reverse complement.
TTTTGTAAACGGACAAATGGTATTTAGAGAAAATGACTTTTTTGAGGATATAAAAGGTAAAGAAATCTTTGTTGGGCTACAAAGGTAAAAATGTTAAACTAATCCGCTATGACTAAACAACGATTACCAGATTGGTTTAAAGCTTCAAAAGGAAAACTAGCCGCTACACGAAAACTTTCAACAATGCTTGAACGTGAAGTCCCTAACAGTATTTGCCAAGAAGCCAGATGTCCTAATAGATCCGACTGCTTTGAAAAAGGTATCCTTACATTCATGATTTTAGGTATCACTTGTACAAGAAATTGCTCGTTTTGTAGCGTTCAACATGGCGTGCCTAAGGCACCAGATCAAAATGAGCTCAGTACAATTCTTCGATCTATAGAAAAATTAAATTTACGATTTGTCGTATTAACCTCACCTAATCGAGACGACCTCGAAGACGGTGGAGCAGAACATTATGCCATGATTGTTAGAGGCATTAAAAAAGCATATCCACATATAAAAGTAGAAGTATTAATTCCTGATTTCCTCGGAGATCGAGGCCCTCTAGAAAAAGTTTTAGCGGCAAAACCAGACGTTTTAAACCATAATGTGGAGACTGTCCCTTCTTTATATTCTGATGTGAGGAAAGGGTCTATTTATAAACGGTCTCTTAAGGTATTAAAAATGGCAAAAGAAATTAACCCGTCTATTCTTACTAAGTCAGGGCTTATGGTAGGCCTTGGCGAGACAGACGCTGAGCTTTTGGAAACTTTTAAAGATATAAGAGATCAAGCTACAGACATCCTTACTCTTGGACAATACTTAAAGCCGGACAAAAACAGTGCAAATGTTGACCGTTATGTCAGTCCTGATGAATTTAAAAAATTAGAAATTGAAGCATTAGGGCTAGGGTATAAGTTTGTATTTGCAGGCCCCTTAGTAAGAAGTTCATATTTGGCCGAACATGTTTTTGATGATACAGTAAAACAACATGCCAATCTCGGAATTATTTAGTCTACTCATCGTTTCATATTTTATTGGGGCTATCCCATTTTCGGTAATTATTAGCCGTTCAAAAGGGATAGATCTTCGAAAAGTTGGTTCTGGTAACTATGGGTCTACCAACGTGTACAGAGCTATGGGGTTTTGGCCCGCTTTTTTAGTTTTTTTCTTAGATACCACTAAGGGGTTTGTACCTGTAACCATCGCTCTTAATTTACAAGGGCACAGTACAATACTTCCATTAATAGTTGGTTTAATAGCAATAATAGCTCACTTATATTCAGTATTTGTTGGATTTAAAGGTGGTAGGGGTGTAGCGACTAGCGTGGGGGTCTTAATGGCTTTGAGTCCGGATGTTTGCATACTTACTATTATCATTGGCGTTGGAATAATATTAAACACAAGAATGGTGTCATTATCAAGCTTGGCGTCGTCTGTTCTAGTGCCTATACTTCTTTTTCTTTTTTCTTATCCAATTGAATATGTACTACTTTTTGGAATGATCAGCTTAATTATTATTTTAAAACATCGCACAAATATTAAACGACTTATACAGGGCAAAGAAAATCGTGTCTAAATATAAAATAGGTGTTTTAGGTTGTGGCGCTTGGGGCACAACTATTGCAAAAATGTGTGCCGAAAATGGCCATGATGTAACTGTCTGGACACATACTCCCGAAATTGCTGAAGAAATTAATTCTATACACGAAAATACTGCCTTATTAAAAGGCATTCAGTTACCCGAGTCATTGAAGGCAAGTCCTAATCTTAGTGACGTATGTAATAATTCGGACGCTTTTATTTTTGCAATAGCCTCTCCTTATCTTGATGCTGTAAAAGACTTTAACCAACCAGCGCTAAAAGAAAAGCCGATGCTTTCGGTTACTAAAGCATTTTTAAGCGAAGAGAAAGGCTACTTTGTTACAAAGTTTTTAGAAAAACATCTTGGAGTACAGAAATTAGCGATTATGTCCGGACCCAACCTTGCTAGTGAAATTGCGATGAAAAAACCAGCCGCATCAGTTATCGCCTCTGAAGATGACTCTATTGCTAGTATGTTTCAAGACATTTTAAGTAATGACTACTTTAGAATTTATAGGTCAAACGATGTTACAGGCGTTGAATGCGGCGGCATCTTAAAGAATATTATAGCCATCGCGTCTGGTTGCATTGACGGCCTTGGATTTGGAGAAAATACTAAAGCGGCCTTAGTCACAAGAGGCATACAAGAAATGATCCGTTTTGGTATGGCATTCGGAGCTTCAGAAAAAACCTTTTATGGTCTCTCTGGCTTTGGAGATTTGTTGGCTACATGTAATTCGGACAAAAGCAGAAATTGGCGAGTAGGTTATCAGTTTTCTCAAGGAAAGTCGCTAGAGTACATTTTAACGTCTTTAGGAGCGGTTGCTGAAGGAGTTTATACTACAAAAGTAGCGTATCCTATTTCTAAATCGATGTCTCTTGAATTACCTATTACTTCTGAAGTATATAAAGTGCTTTTTGAAGGAAAAGATCCTAAAAAGTCTATAAAAGATCTGATGAATAGAGATTTAAAACCTGAGCAATGACTAAAAAAAACAACGCCTTCATTACATTCAGAGTAATATTTGACATTATTCTAATCCCTTTTATTCTAATTTTGGCGTATTCAATAAAGTTTAAAATTGGCTGGATATTTCAGAATGTACTTTTTGTATCCGTTGGAACAATTTATGAACATGCTCAAGTAGAGCCCTACTTAAGAGGCTTGTTTGTAATTGAAGGAATATGGATTCTTGTATTGTACATGAGCGGTGCCTATAATCGATTTACAGGAATTATGCCTGAAATAGACGAAATAACTAAAGTCTCAAAAGCTGTAACTTATGCCACATTATTAGTGATGGCATTAACTTTTGTATATCCTATTATTCCAAATTCAAGGTTTGTAATTATTTATTCATGGGGGTTTGGCCTATTAATTTTGAATGCAATACGACTAATACTGCATCATTTTGAATTGTATATCCTTAAAAAAGGTCATTACATGACACCTACCTTAATTATTGGAGGGGATGATATAGGACAAGATTTAACTGAGCGATTTTTATTAAATCCAAGTTTTAGATACAAATATATTGGAACCTGCGACACTAAAGAACCTAAAAATATTCACTTTCATCTAAAGAAGTCTTTTCACTATTTAGGAACCCCCGACTTGTTTAAAGAGATATGTCAAAAAAAGAAGGTTAAGGCTATTTTTGTAACAAAATCGTGTAGTAAACTATTTATTAAAGAGCTAATTAATTATGCAGACGCTAAAAAAATTCATTTAAATGTTATTTCTGAATTTTATAAATATCCATCAGGAAATAACGAGGCTGTAATATTTGATGGGTTTTCTTTTTTGTCGCACTTTCCTATGATGCCAACAAAAATGTCCCTCAAAAAAAGAGTTTTTGATTTCTTAGCAAGTTTTACCGTTCTAGTGATTTTATTTTTACCATTCATTCTCGTTAGCTTGTGGATTAAAGGGGTATCCCCAAAGGGACACGTGTTGTATACCCAACGAAGAGTTGGAAAAAATGGGAAAGTTTTCAATTTATATAAGTTTAGAACAATGGTTGAAAATGCCGAAAAGGCCGGCCCTCAAATGGTAAATACCAAAGGCGATAACCGTGTCATCTTTGGTGGCCGCTTATTAAGAAAGTATTCCATTGACGAACTACCCCAACTCTTAAATATTTTATGTGGTGATATGAGTTTGGTTGGACCTCGTCCAGAAAGGCCTCATTTTGTAAAAGAATTTGAAAAAGACCTTACCTATTACAATTTAAGACACGTATGTGTAGGCGGTCTAACTGGCTGGGCACAGATAAATGGGCGGTCTTTTTTAACAGACAGGCCTGCTCAAAAATTGAGATACGACTTATATTACATAAAAAACAGAACCTTTATTTTTGACTTTAAAATTATTTTGAAGACAGTTCTAGTCGTTATAAAAGGAGAAGAGGCCTACTAATGGCTGTTGTTATTTATGGGGGTGCTTTTGACCCTTTCCATCTAGGTCATCAATACGCTATCGAACAAATTCCAAAAGAGTATGATATTACGGACCTATTTGTAGTACCAACATTCCAAACCCCTTTAAAGTCACGACCCTTGTTTTCAGATGAACAACGTTTGCAGTTACTAGAAAAAATGGTTCCTGAATTAGAAGGGGCTACTAGTAAAATTAAAATTCATATAGACCGATTTGAAATAAACAGACAAACCCAAACCTTTGCAATAGACATAATTAAACATTTTAAAGATCGTTTTCAAACACAAAAAATCTATTTTTTAATGGGGTCTGATTGTTTTTTTGATCTACACAAGTGGAAAGACATTCATACTATCACTAAAGTGATAAGTTTAATTGTGGTCAAAAGAGACAGTATTGAAACAAAAAAATATCGAGAATATTTTGGTGAACAATTTAATGCTATACCAACTAAAAAGTTAACAATAGTAGGGGAGTCATTCAAAGACATTTCGTCTTCAACTATCAAATTGTTATTTAAAAACAACGATTGGGAAAAATATAGTCCAAAAACGTTAATTCCTTTGATATACTCTTTCAAAAAGGAGACATTATGATATTAGGAATATCTGGAAGGGTAGGCAGTGGAAAAACGACTGTCCAAGAGATATTAATAAAGGAAGAAAAATGCTGGATTGCTGATCTTGATAGTATTGGGCATGCCCTTTTGTTTAAGAAAGAGTTAATTGAGGAACTTATAACTACGTTTGGAGACTCAATTTTGACAACTGACGGATCGATTAGTAGGACCCATTTGGGCAAGCTAGTATTTAATGATAAAAAAAAGTTGGAATCGTTGAACAAGATACTTCATCCAAAGATTAAACAAGAAGTACTAGAAATAATAGAAAAAAATAAGAATAAGAATGGGTTGGTTTCTGGAGCCCTAATTGAAGAAATTGACTTGAAAACTTGCTGCGACAAGATTCTAATTGTAGATGCAAATGATGACAATATAATACGAAGTATAGGTGATAAATTTCATAAAGTTTCAGCTTTTCAAAGAACAAGACAAGAATATATAGAAAGTGGAGACTTTGTAGTTCTCAACAATTTTGATGCCTCTTTAAAAAATCATGTTTATACATGCTTTGATAAAAACGGGTTCAAACTGTAGACTATTCAGGTCTGGACTAATAAAGTTTTATTAGATTAAGGGATAAGGAAGTAAGAAATAACGTGGGTACGTACGATTTAGTGTTTAAAAAGTCAAATACAGTGAGTAAAAATGAAGGTCAAGACTTTCTATTACAGGGTAAAACTCTTTACAATCAAGGGAACTTTGATGAAGCAAGAGAAAAATACCTACTTGCAATAGACAACTTTAAAAAGAAACTGAGCATAAAAGCTCACGACAAAGCCTCAAGACAAGGCCTAATAGAAGCATGGGAAAATATTGCTATGCTCTATCATACAGACCAAGATTACCTAGAAAAACTTGAAAAAACCCGATTTTCATATGGAAAAGAAGAAGACAAGGTATTTGCCCTGTCACATCTAAAAACTATATTTATGGACCTTGCACTTGAGGGAGAATGGAAAACTCAATGTAATGGCAAGTATGGGGGACCAAAACCCATTAAAATGAGTTGGAAACAATACTATTTCGAAAACGAAAAGAAAGTTGAACGCTTAAAGAGTACAAAAAACAGACTCAAATGGGCCGTAGAGAATGGACATTTTGAATATTTAGCCTTTTTATTTAAGAAAACTAAAGTAAAACTTGATATAGACGAATACATAGACAAAAAAAATATGTATACCTATATAGAAATTGCCATAAGAAAGAATTATGTACAGGTAGTTAATTTGCTATTAGACCACAAAGCAAAAGTAAATATAGTGGGTAAAATGAATTGGACGCCTATTTTTTGGGCCGTATTTACTTACAACCATCAAATAGTGAAATTACTCTTAGAGCATGGCGCTAAAGTGAACATCAAAGACGAAAACGGACTAACCCCTCTACATATTGCTGCAAGAAACGGAACTTTAGAGATTACCAAACAACTTATAAGTGCAAAAGCTAAAGTTAACGTCTCAGAAAAAGAAAGTAATTTAACGCCACTAGACCTCGCGGCCTACAACGATCATTACGGTGTCGTCGATATTTTAGTAGATAACAAAGCCGACCTTAAAAAAAAGGATAAATACGGCCGAACATTACTTCATTGGGCCGCCACTCACGGAAAGTCTAAATTGGCATCAATACTTTTAAAACAACGCATACCCGTAGATCCTACCGATGATCATAAACGAACGCCTCTTCATTGGGCCGCACAAGGCGGACACAATGACGTTCTTTCTCAATTATTAGAGAACAAGGCAGATGTAAATAAAAAAGATAAAATAGGGGATACCCCTCTTGTTATTGCTGCTTTTTTTGGACATACAAAAGAAGTATCGAACCTATTCGAATACGGCGCCCGCTAGGGGCGGACAGCACCAAAACATCCAATTTCGCTCAAACGTGGGCGTTTTGGCCCTGTGCTTTACTCAAGTAGCTTAGTAAATTCGTATAACCCTCAAAATGAGTCCTGATAGAATGTTCTCCTGCACTTAAAGTCGTTGTAAATGTAGTTCCACTAGAAAATTTGTATAGGCAATGTCGTTTATCGTAATTGTTAGAAATTGGTCTATAGGCGATGTATAGACATTATAACCATCTAAATCTATTACTGCGTCTTTATAGCTTGATCTTTCATTTGCACTGTCTGAGGAACTACTAGTTTGCATAATACTTTTTTCCTAAAAATTTCAGATGTTTTAATGTCTACTTTGAATGTGAATAAAGTTGGTTGAGTAGTCTTTCGCCTTTTAACCTATTAATCGTTGCTTGAATTCTAATAAAGTCATTGTCGTACTTAATATCATTCACATTTCCATACTGATGTATCATATGAACTATGTCCATTTTGTTGTATGGAACGTTAAACGACATGTCTTCTTGATAGCTTTCTAATAAGTCATTTATTGCCACTATTAATTGGTCTATTCCGTCTTTATCTAGAGCCGAAATAAATATTTTTGGTTCATACTGATCTAAGCTCTTCTTTACTTGATTAGGTTTAGCCACTTTGTCTATTTTATTGAATACATAAACCATGGGAATATTATCGGCCTTCAATGACTTAATTATAGATTTGGTAGTGTCTAACATCCCTTCTAAATTTGGGTGAGAGACGTCACAAACATGGACTAGATAGTCAGCCTCTGTAACTTCTTCTAAAGTTGAATAAAAGGCCTTTACAAGCTGATGAGGAAGCTTTTGTAGAAACCCTACGGTATCTGTTAATACAGTTTCTTGATTTGTTGGTAATTGAAATCGTCGGCTAGTTGGGTCTAATGTTGCGAATAACTTGTCTTCTGCTAATACTTCAGCATTGGTTAACTGATTCAATATTGTAGACTTTCCAGCATTTGTATAGCCAGTCAGGGCGCCACATATAACCGGAACTTCTTTTCTTTTTTTTCGTCTCAAGTCTCTACTCTGTTGTACCTGCTCTAGTTTCTTTTTGATTAATGTAATTCGTTTTCTAACCAAACGTTTGTCAGTTTCTAATTGCTTTTCACCAGGCCCTTTTGTCCCAATTCCACCACCCATCCTAGACAGATGAGTCCACATGTTTGTAAGTCTAGGCATCATATATTCTAGCTGTGCTAGTTCTACCTGTAATTGCGCTTCAGCTGTTTGTGCTCTTGATGCAAAAATATCTAAAATTAAACCGGTTCGGTCTAATATTTTTACATTGAGTTCTTTTTCTAGGTTTTTAGATTGTGCTGGAGTAAGTTCGTCATCGGTAAGTACAATGGTAGCGTCGGTTTCTTCAATAATAGCTTTTAGTTCAGCTACTTTTCCTTTACCTATATATGTTCTAGGGTCTGGTTTTTCTCTGGCTTGTGTAAGTCGTTCTATAACCTTAACGCCTGCTGTTCTTGCTAGTTCTGATAGTTCTTCAAGAGAATGCTCTATAGTCCATTGAGGGGTTTCTCTAGACTTTATTTCAACGCCTACCAAAATGGCTTGGTTCATTTCTTTTTGTTCTTACTAGCCTGTTGTTCATTAATGGCTTTCTTCAAAAAAAGTTCAATTTTTGACATTTGCTCTTTTGCAGCTCTATTATCCGGGTTTTCCTTAATAAACTTCTGCAGTTCTAAAATAGCCAGTTTAAAACGTGCCGCGTTAACCAATGCTTGAATATAGAAGGGGTGTAGTTCTTTTTTTTCAGGGAAATAATTTAAAATCAATCTATACGTCGCCGCCGCTTTTAACCACTCCTGCTTTTGATGATACAAAGCCGCAAGACTTCTAAGAGGTTCAAATTGTTTTGGGTTTTTATTAATAACATTTTCTAAGTGAACAATAGCCTCATCTTTATTACCAAGTATGATGTGCGTGCTCGCAAGAGCCAAGTTGATATTTTTAAATTTCGGGTTAGTTCGATAAAGTTCTTTATAGTAATAAAGCGTTTTGTCTAACTTTTTTTCTTGTCGATAGATATCTGCAAGGTTGTAATACGCCTCTCCAAATCTGTTATCGTAGTCAATTACCTTTTTATAATAAATTTTAGCATCTTCAAGTCTATTTAATTTATGAAGATGTGAGGCGTAATTTAACTGAAATAAAGGATTCTGTTTGTCTAACATTGCTCCCAATTTAATGTTTTCGCCAGAAAGAGCTGCATACTTAGTAGCATGTTGAGGTTCAGCCTCTTTCAGTCGGTTGTACGTCATGGCTAGTCTATTGCGGTACCAAGGGTTTTGCTTGTCTAAGACTATTATATGTTTATAAGTACTTTCAGCTTTTTTTAAAAGCCGGATCTTTTCACTTGGATTACTTTGAGTTAAAGCAAATTCTTCATAATATTTTGCAAGTTGTATTTGATAGTGAGTTTCCCAAGGGGCATAACTTTTGGCTTTTTCAAGTTCTTCAATGGCATATTTAAATCGTTTGCTAGCCCCTAAATTAAACCCATCTCTAAAGTGAAGTTCTGCTTGAAAGGGTTTAACATATTGCCAAACTAATACACAAGAAAATAGAAAAAACAGAACAATAAGTCCCCACCTAACAGGGCTAATTTTGTTTATAGAAATAGTATTGTCGTCTAGTTTTTCAGTCATAAAGAGTCTTGTTTAATAAGGGCGTAACCCAAGCCGATAAAAATATAAAATAATACTAATGTAGCTACCACACCAAAGTTGAACATCAATTGTCCAAGAAAAATCCCGACGCCCGTGAGGCAGGCAACTGTAATCATTCCTAGTTTCGAATTAACTTTTCGGTAAAGACCTTTTAACAAGATAAAATACCAGGCTAGTAGAAAAATAATATAGTAGGCAATAAATCCAATAACACCTTTTGAACAAAGCATATTTAAATATTCGTTATGTAATCGGTCAGGTGTAAAGTTGTGACCACCTTCTCTGATTCCATATTCTGGAATTCGGTAAACAGGGTACATATACTTGATGGTATCTAGCCCCGAACCTACTAGTGGATAGTCTTTAACCCACGGGATAGCACTTTTCCACATGGCAATTCTTGCTTCTTTTATGGAGTCTTTATACCCATCAGATCTAGCTTTAATATTATATGCCACACCTAACTCAATGGTGTCATTGTTCTTTTTTTCTACAAAGTGATGTACAGAATACGAGAAGCCGCCACTTAGCACAGCAACCATAACCAAGCCGACAATAAATTTGAGTTGATGATTAGGGTCTGATAATTTGTCCAAGCTCTTGAAACTTATAAAATAAATAATGATAGCAACTAAAGCCAAGCTGACCGATCCGGCCATAAATTGAACAGCTGGAACCAACATTAATAAATGACTGATTTCAGTAAGTAGGGTAGGTATAGTGGGTAAACTTATTAAAAATCCAAAGGACAAAAGAAAATAAAATAACCAACTTGTTTCGGCTTTGTTAAGATCTTTGGACCGAAGGTATAGAAAATGATATAGAAGAATAAAAACAAAGAAGGCTAAAAAGTTAAATAGAGATGTTCCTGTTAACTGTAAATGTGCAAAACTTATCATAAGTACAATCTTTTCTTGAGTTCTAGAGACAACACCTGACATTTGAAAACTAAGCCAGAACATAGCGGCGAGTAATAACATTTTAAATGAAATGATAAAAGCAGCCGTACTCACTAACATGAAAACAGGGAAAATACACAATAAAAACAGTACTAGATAGAGTAATTCTTTGGCGTTAACTTGCTCGCCCTCAGTGCGCCCATTTCTAAGTAGTAAGGCAAGTCCGGCTAAAAAAACTAAAATAACCCCAATAGCCAGACCCGTATGATGTGCATAAACTCTAAACGTAAATAACAAACAAAATATCCCATTCATAAATAAGGTTAAAAAGAAGTCTTTAATAAAGGCCTTTTCTGTTTTCATACTTAAGCTCTTGGTGATGAGTAGATAATAAAGAGGCATCATTAATGAAAAACCTACCCACGTGGCTCTAGAAAACGAAAGTGCCTGCGTATAGTAAATAAGCCCTGTGCAAATAAACAACAACGCTTTTATAGAGTTTTCCCATTTGGGAGCTGTAAATAGAATGGTTTGAATACTAGCTGCAAAAAAGAATCCTACCCACTGTGCTCTCGTAATATCAAGCCATTCAAGCTGTATCAGTGTTAATAAGATGGTCGTAAAGCCTACTAGATAACTAATCTTTACTTGTTCAGGGGTTGTCTCTGAATTTAGAATTGTACACAGGTACCAAATCATCCCTAGTAGAACAGACACTTGTGCAAAAGGAATCGTTAACTGAGAGTTAAATACAAAACCATTAAGTAAGACTAAAAATACTATAAATAAAAAGGGCAATTTAATTTTTGGAGTGTTTACAAAAAGAGACACTACCCAAGAAAATACTAAGATAAAAAAGGTCGTGCTAACTTCAAATGCACCCGTTGAAAAATAGCTATTTAAAATAATGACTAAAGCCATCAAGAAAAACATGAAAAATTGAATGGCCTTATAAAAAAGAGGCTCTTGCTGACTTCGTTCTTTTTTTTCATAACGTTTTAGTTTATATAGAAGCATTGAGATTCCTAGAGGGACCGTCATGGCCACATAAGCGCAGTAGTGAACAGGGTTGTTTATACTTGCAAATACTCTAAAGGTAGGATCTTTACTCCAATGCATGAAGTCAAATCCAGCACTTTGAAGCACACCATATATAGCTGCAATAGCTGTAGAGGCGACAATCCCAAAACACAACCATCGTACTTGGAACTCTTTAACGACGAGTTTTGCAAACATAGCAATAAGGCAGACATAGTTGATGATGGTAATTATGCCTTCCCATCTATCATAAGACCCTATAATGCTAATGCGAATATTTTCAGAAAAAATTGTGGAAACAAAATTTACAATCAACCAAATAAGTAAAGGGATTTCTAGGCCAATTCGCTTCCAACGAAACCCTAAGATGTTGTAGCTTTCTGCTTCTTTATTATCAAAGCCGTTGCTCTTGTACAACACATATTTAAAAAACCAAGTAAACATTCCCCCAACTAAAACAAAACGCAAAAGTAGTAATTTATTGACTTCAAAAACCGAGCGAGTAATGGAGGTATATATCATTGGGGTACCAACAACAAGTGCAAACATGAATGCAAGAAAGAGTATATTAAATATTTTTTCGGTTTTTGAATAAGTCATGATTTGATGTCTTGATTGTATCATAAAGACCTGAAATAAGTAGCTAGATTTAATTTTGAAATCTTACGTTATAATAAGAAAGTGACTATTCTAAAAATCTTTAAAAGACACGGGCTGTTTTGTGCCTATATAACCATATTAACTGCAATACTAGCGGTTAAAAATATGTATAATCATAATTTCTTTTATATGATTCAATACCATTCTGATAGTGCAATTCATTTTCATCAATTAATAACGATGTTCGAAGGATTCAAGACTTTAAACCTTGTAAAGATGCTCACCTTTAATTTAAACAATGGGTATATTTATTTTTTAACCCATTTAGTGTTTGCACTCCCCGCCTTAATATCTGAGGATGTGAATTTACTCGTACTGATAACTAGATGGGTAACAACCTGGTTTGCACTCGGCTCAGTAGTTGTTTTATATTCACTATCCAGAAAATCGTTATCTCAATTATCTGCCATAGTTATTTGTAGTTTAGTGGTCGTCCAACCCATGTTTTTTATTGCCTCTGAATGGTTTCGTCCAGACTGGGCTCTTGGCTTTGTACTTCTTTTATCGATTTGGTTTTTTCACAAAGACAATCAATTATTTTCAAGATCATTTTTTATCGGAAGTATATTACTTGGCGTTGCTGTTTCAATAAAAACACAAGCGATCACTTTTTTACCCTTACTATTTTTCTATTGCTACTTTGGGCCCTTATTAAGATTAAACGTAGGCGGTCTAAAAAGAATGTCAAAAAAGTTTTTACAGGCGTTCGCACTGCTTACTTCAACCTTCATACTGCTGACACCTTATGTTTTACATCCTGTAGGTTTTTATGGAATAACAAGGCGGTTTTTTAGAGAGATGAGCTTCATGTCAACAAATACATTTACCGACGTAAGCATGCCTTTTATTGAGCGGATAGACTTAATTAATCGTCACTTTACACCCAGCTTTGTATTTGTATTTATACTAGGACTAGTAGTGTTGTCTCTGTATCAAGCAATTAAAAATAGAAAGACATTAGAGAGTCATAGTATTTTATTTATATCAATTTCTAGTGTGATTATAATCAATTTGCTGTATTTACTTCTTATAAGTAAAAAACTTAACCCCAATTTTTTAATGCCTGTATTTATGAGCTATCCCTTAGTTCTTTTAGGCCTTTGTAAAAACTGGTCAATACTTAAAAGGGTGATGATTGTGACTCTACTTTTGTTTTCAGCGTGTCTATCTCTTTCATCTGAAGCAAGAACTCTATTTATTAAACAAGAACTTTCAAAAAGGCCTGACAACCTACGAAGACAGAACTTTATTTTATCAAGTATTAAAAATGCAAACACCACAGAACCCATCCACTTACTTATGTCTCCCTCTATAGCCTTTCAAGTCCATTACTTGCCTCTAATAAGGGACATGATGATAAGCATGATATATTAACTGTCTTAATTTTTTTTCTTGTAAATTAATAACTTACTAATTTTTTAACCACTGGCTCTTTTCAAGTTCAAAAAAACATCTCTTAACATTTTTA